>JANOIJ010000006.1:0-29097 GCA_031407575.1 Gemmatimonadaceae bacterium
CCGACTCTGACCCCGACTCTGACCCCGACTCTGACCCCGACTCTGACCCCGACTCTGACCCCGACTCTGACCCCGACCCCCGACCCCGACCCCCGACTCTGACGGGGCGCTGGTCCTCAGCCCGGTTGGATCAGTGCGCCAATGTCGTCAAAGTCCGGCACGTCCAGGCGATTGCTGCATGTGGCAAAATAGGAGAGGTGCGCGGCGAGCGGCGAACGGCGAACGGCGAGCACAGACGGATTGTCATCCTGAGCGAAGCGATGGACCTGCACGTAACAACGAGGTGCAGATCCTTCGACTGCGCTCGGATGACAAATGGCACGAATTCGCAGAGGAGGAACGACCCGTGAAGATGCTGGCCTCGAAACGCTCGCTGGTCGTGACGGTCCTATTGGGTGATGTCGTCGGTGCGCACGTCGCCGTCGCGCAGCGCAGCGCAGACACGCTCCGCACGGCGATCGTCCGGACGGCGTTCATCGCCGAACGGCCGCCAACGCGGAGTGCGCATGCGTCCACGATTGTGGAGACGTCGAGCGGATTGCTCGCCGCGTGGTTTGGCGGGACGAGGGAAGGCACCGCCGACGTCGGCATCTGGACGGCGCGCTTCGCCAACGGGACGTGGAGCGCGCCCGTCGAGGTCGCGACCGGTCTTCAGGCCGACGGTTCACGCTTCCCGTGTTACAATCCCGTGCTGTTCCATAGCGCAGACAGTGTCCTGCACCTCTTTTACAAGGTCGGACCGCAACCCGCCAGATGGTGGGGCATGCATCGGACCTCGCGCGACGACGGACGCACATGGTCCGATGCCGAACGGCTGCCTGATGGCCTGCTCGGCCCCGTCAAGAACCGACCCGTCGTGTTGCGCGACAGCACGATCGTCGCCGGCAGCAGCACCGAGTCGATGGACGCGCCGTCGGAATGGCGCGTGCACTTCGAGGTCTCGCGCGACCATGCGCGCAGCTGGACGAAGGTGACACCCGCTGCATCGGCGACGGGGACGGAGATCGAGGCAATCCAGCCAAGCATCCTCGTGCATTCCGATGGACGGCTGCAAGCGATCGGACGCACGAGGTCTGGCCGACTGTTCGAGACCTGGTCGGCGGATCGCGGGGCCGCGTGGAGTGCGCTCGCGTTGACGTCGCTCCCCAACCCCAATGCCGGTACCGATGCGGTGACGCTGCGCGACGGCCGGCAGTTGGTCGTGTACAACCATTCGACCACCCTGCGCACGCCGCTCGTGGTGGCGGTCTCGAACAATGGAGTGGACTGGCGCCCGGTCGTGGTGCTCGAGGACGGTCCCGGTGAGTACTCCTACCCAGCGATGATCCAGTCGCGCGACGGGCTGGTGCACATCACGTACACCTGGCGCCGAGAACGCATCACACACGTGGTGCTCGATCTGGGGCGACTGGTGCGCTAAGAGGCGGCCCGGTCCACGCGCGCGATGAAGCACCCGGCTTCCGCGTGCCGCAGGTGGAGGAATCGCACGCGCTCGTCGTCCAGCAGGTTGCCCAGCACGGTGGATTCGTTCCCGGGAACCACGCGAAGCGCGGCCGATCGCGTTGCGTCGTGATAGTGGGCTTCGGCGAGTACGGGGATGTCGCGCAGCCCGTCGGGATAGCCGTCGCCGGCGAACGGCTCGCAGGCCTCGGCGTGAATGAACACGGGGCCCGGCTGCGGAATGAGCGCGGTTCCGTCGAACGGATTGTAGGTGAATAGCAGTCGATCCTCCCGATCCACGCTGAACGCTGCGAGGCACTCGCGGCATGGCCCCGTGCCCTTCGCGCGTTCGTGGTGCACGGGGTGACCGTACTGTGGCGCACGCAGGGTGCTGCGCACCACGGCGGTGATGTCACGTCGAATCGGGCGTACGGTGAACGGGGGCATGGCGAGCTCGCGCGAGAGGGGATGTGCAAGCTCATCGTCCCGGCGACGCGACGCTATCCGAATCGTGTCCACCGCCGATGATGGGAATGAGCCGACGATCACCGATGCTTTCCGGCCGCACCGTCCAGTGTGTATGGTCTGGACGTCGAGCTTGCGTTGCGGCCCAACGAACGAGGACGACACGCATGATGGTCTCACGAGTGGGTTAGGTTGTCCAGCCGAGTGTGATTCATCACGCCACCTTCATCGTGGCGTAACCTTCGGTTCATCGGCGCATCATGTGCCCGAAGCATCTTGGTTGCCATCCAACAACCGGAGGCACCAATGCGTTCGATGCCAAGTCCCGTGCGCGCTGAACCCAACGTCACACCGATGATCGACGTCATGCTCGTTCTCCTGATCATCTTCATGGCCATCGGACCGCTGCTGGTGGATGGGTTTCAGGCAGCTCCACCGGTTGGCATTCACGTGGCGGCGCATCCTGACGAAGAGAAGGAAGCCGTGATCGGGGTCGATGCACGGGGGCGGTACTTCTTCAACAAGGTCGAGGTGTCGGAGGCGGCGTTGCGTTCGGTGCTCGACGCCTGGTTCAAGGCAAACCCCGGAGACGCCGTCGCGTACCTTCGCGCCGACAAGGACCTCACGTTCGAGCAGGTCCAGACCGCGCTGGACATTGCCGCCACGGCCGGCGCGCGCAAGGTGGGACTGGTCACCGAACTCCCGCCGTCAGGCGATCGGCCTCGCCCGTAGCTGGTTGCATGCTCTGGCGGGCCGTACGTTCTTCTCCTGCCAGAGACCAGATGCGACGACAACACAACGCCCGAGCATTGAGCTGTGAGTAAAAGCGAGCTGGAGCTGGAGGCTCAATGAATTTCACGCTGTGGCGCGGCGCCGACCTCCTCGGCGTAGCCGAGCTGTCCGAGTCGGATGGCGCGCGCAAGACCATGAATGGCCCCTTTCATCCTACGCCGGCCTTCGCGACCGTCTGGCCCATCCTGCAGGCGTGGCAGGACAGCGTCGCGAACATGGTGGTCGGCCTGAGGAGCGAAGAATCACGCGCATCCGCGCAGGTCCGCGACCAGATGCTCGCTAACGCGAACGACCCGGAGTATCAGGCAGCAGAGCTCGCGGTCGCGGCGCTGGCATTGGAGCTCCGCGACGCTGACGGACACACGATTCCTGGCGTCCAGATCCGCGTCACCGAATGGGACTTGTTCGCGCTCACCAGCCCCGACCCGGAAGTCCGCGCCGAGGCCGAGCGCGACGCAGCCGAGGCAGGGATATCTACGCGCGGGTTCGCCATGACCGTGACCGCCGGGCGTTCCCGTTCGTCGCGTGCGTGATGACCGCGGTGGGAGGTTGCGCCTCATGATGTCGAACCGGAGTTGGCCGTGAAGATCATGCGCTCGTCGTGTCTGATGCTCGCCGCTGCGCTCGTGGGCTGTAGCGCCAGCCTTCCGCCGACACCTGCAGCGACGCCGTTCGTCAGCTCCTTCATTCCGCTGAAGCACGAGAACTTTCAGCGGGTGATCAATGGCGAGTCCGTCGATCTCTACACGATCGCGAACAGCCGGGGGATGTTCGTCAAGATCACCAACCTCGGCGCGAAGATCGAGCAGATCGTCGTGCCGGACAGGGATGGCCGGTTCGGCGACGTCGTGCTCGGCTACGAGACTCTCGAAGGCGTGCAGGCGGGACAGGCGTCGATGGGCGCGTTCATGGGCCGCTACGCCGGCCGCATCGCGGCGGGCACGTTCACGCTTGATGGGGTGCCGTACACCGTTGCCCTCAACGAAACGGCGCGAAGCAACTCGATTCACGGCGGTCCGATGGGCGCTCGAACGCGGGTCTTCAGCGCACGCCAGGTGTCGCCGTCGCGCGTGCAGATGAGCCTTGTCTTCCGGCATGCGGAAGATGCCCAGTCGTCGCCGACGGTGTTGACCGGGTTTCCGGGCACGCTCACGCTCCAGGTGACCTACTCCGTCACCGAGCAGAACGAGCTGCGCATCGACTACAGCGCGACGACCGACCGAAAGACGGTGCTGAATCTCACCACCCACCCCTTCTTCAATCTCAGCAATACGCCGGGCAGCAGCGTGTTCGGCCACGTGGTGACGATCAATGCGGATCGCGTCGTCGAGTTGAACGCACAGCTGCGCCCCACTGGCGTGCTTCGGAACGTGGCGGGTACGCCGATGGATTTTCGCGCGGCCAAGCCGCTTGGACAGGAAATCGCGACCGACTACGACTTGCTCAGGTTGATCGACCCGGCGGGCGCGTACGATCACACGTACGTCGTCAACGGCGCGTCGAGCGGTGCGCTCACGCATGCGGCGACGGTGTTCGAGCCGACGTCGGGCCGCACGATGGAAGTGTGGTCAACCGAACCGGGCGTGCAGTTGTTCTCCGCGCCGGGCCTCAACGGCATCGCGCCGCGCGACGTGGGCAAGGGCGGCGTTCCGTATCCGAAGTCCTCGGGGTTCTGCCTCGAGCCGATGCACTTCCCGGACTCGCCGAACCAACCAACATTTCCGACGACGGTGCTCGACGCTGGTGCAACGTACCGCGGCGTGATCGCGTTTCGATTCGGGACGCAGGCGCGCTGAGGTTGTCATACTGAAGGATCTGCACAGGCGAAATCGCAACAGCAGGTGCAGATCCTTCGCTTCGCTCAGGATGACAAAGATTCTCACACGTGATTCGGTGGGCCATGGCTTCCTTTTCCCCGCAGTGTATGGCGCTTCGACTTCGACAACGTGCAACGCACGCCCTGTTCCTGTTCGGCGCATTGAACACGGCGGCTGCGCAGAGCTCCGCCGCGCCGGAGGTTGTGCTCCGCCTGGACGATGTGGGGATGAATCACTCGGTCAATTCCGCGATTGCACGCGTCGCCGAGACGGGATTCCCGTTCTCCGTATCAGTGATGTTCGCGTGCCCGTGGTATCAGGAGGCCGTGGAGATCCTGCGGAGGAACCCGCACATCGCCGTCGGCGTGCACCTCACGCTCAACTCCGAGTGGCGCAACTATCGGTGGGGGCCGGTGCTCGGCAAGACGACCGTTCCGACGCTGGTGGACAGCGTGGGATACTTCCTCCCTTCGACGGCGGAGTTCCTGGCGCGGACGTACAGCCTCGCCGAAGTGGAGATGGAACTGAACGCGCAGATGGACCGCGCGATGGCGTCCGGGTTGAAGATCTCGTACGTCGACCACCACATGGGCACCGCGGTCGCGACGCCGGAGCTTCGTGCGGTGCTCGAACGTGTTGCGGCGAAGTACGGTGTTGGGATCTCGCGCTACTTCGGCGAGTCGTACCACTCCATGTTCAGCACGCCCATCGAGGCGAAGAAGGCGGACTTCCTGGCGCATGTGGCGAGCGCGGGTTCATCGCGCGCCAACCTCGTGGTGGTGCATGTCGCCGAGCGGACGCCGGAGATGGATGTGCTGTTCGACCGGAACAACGCGACGCAGAACAGTGGAGACGGTGTTCCCCTCGTTGCGCGTCACCGAGCGAGCGAGCTCGCGATGATCCTCTCGCCGGAGTTTGCAGAGCTCGTGCGTTCGGGGAAGATCAAGCTCGTCACGTATCCGCAGGTGATCGCGCGCGCGGGTGGCGTCTCGGCGATGCGGCGCCCGCAGTGAAGCGCGACGTTTGAGACCCGCGGCATGCATCGCTGCTAACCGCCAACGTAGCGCTGTCACCCCGAGCGAGCGAAGCGAGTCGAGGGGCCTGCACCATACTACCAGGCGGAAAGTGCAGATCCCTCGACTTCGCTCGGGATGACATCCCAAACCAGCCTTGTCACCCCGAGCGAGCGAAGCGAGTCGAGGGGTCTGCACCCCCTACCAGGCGGAAAGTGCAGATCCCTCGACTTCGCTCGGGATGACATCCAAGCCTGGCTACCTGCGCGCACCGGGCGCTGGGAAGTGCTTCGCGGCGTCGTCGAGCACGAGGACCATGTCGGAGCCGAACCCGCCGATGGGATGCGGCGTGAATTGGCGGGTGCCGGTGTTGGCGAACACGCCGGCCAGCTCCGCGGCGCCGTTGCGTGGATTGAACCACCAGGCCGCGACGCGCTCGCCCGCAATCTTGCCGAGTTGGACGGTGAAGGCACGGCCCTGCGCGCTGTAGATGAATGCGTAGTCAGCACCGCGCGTCGCGGCGATGTGGTCGGGACCCTTCAGCGCGTCGACGACAAGTGACTGATCCGGCACGCGTGCGAGAAATGGCCGCGACTCCATGAGCGCGCGGAGGTGTTGCATCTGCGCGGCGCCCGGACGGTGAATGGCGTCGGTCCAGTACATCAACGGTCCGTTGATGCCGGCCCTGCCCGGCGCATGCATCTGCCATACGGAGTGATGTCCGTACGTGTGGCCGAACGCGCCGCTGAACACATGCCAGTACGCACGCTGCCGGATGTGCGCATCGAACGAGTAGCCGTTCTCCCTCGCGGCGCCGAAGCCGAGCGGATGATCTTCGTACAGTGGCTCGCCGTCCATCACCGGCTTTACAGGCGTGCGGCGATAGTCGGCAATGATGCGCTGCCATGGGGTCGTCGCATTCGCCGCCGTCGGCACGATGACGTGGCCGGTCTGCTGCATGTTGAAGTCGAGCCAGGCGTCGTCGTGGAACCACGTCGACGACGTTGCGCTGCCGCGTGGATGGAACGTCATCAGTACTGAGGAGTAGTCCTCGCGCCCGGAGACGCCGATGGCGATCCCGCGCGCCATTGCGCGCCAGAGACCTTCGGCGCCTTCCGGCGAACGATCGCCGCCCATGATCCAGATGATGCCCTTGCCACGATAACGCTTGCCGAGGAACTCCCCGTACGCGGCGGCGTTCCGCTCGTTGAAGACGATGGTGGGACCTGTCTTGTTGTCGTGCGGCACCCACGCGCCCCACGTCGGCAGGAAGCCGACGTACATCCCGCGGCGATTGGCCTCGTTGACGATGAAGTCAACGTGATCCCAGTAGTCGTACGCCGTGGCATTCTTCGGGTTGGCGCCGGGCGTGACGGCGGGTTTCGTCGGATCGCCGTCGATGAACGGGAGATCACCATACATGTTGGGCGCGGTGAGTCCGTCCAACTCGGCGAGGGCGACCGCCTGGATGACGTTGAACCGCTGCTTCTGGCGGAGACCGAGGTACATCGTGGCCTCCTCACGCGTGCAGCGATGGAACAGTTCCCACGCGGTGTCGCCGAGGTAGAAGAACGGCTTTCCGTCGGCCGTGACGATGAAGCGCTGATCATCGCTGACCGTGAGCCTGGCGAGCGGCGCGACCTGTGCGCCCGCGGCCGACAGTGCGCAGAGCAGCAGCAGGGCAGTGCCAGGTGTGTGCATGGCACACAAGCTACTTCCCTTGTTTTGCGCCTGCGTCCGAAGCGGTCTGTGCGCCAATCGGTGGACGTTGAACGAGGCAGTGAACTCGAGCGACGATCACCACGAGCGCGACGAGCGCCATCACAGCGAGCCAGACCAGGAGTGGAGCGGCCATCAGCCAGTATTGGAACCAGGTAGCATCGCGACCACCTCCGAGCCCGCCGAGGATCGACGGCAGAAAGGCGAAGAGTGGTATGCAGCCAGCGAGCGGGAGCAATCGCAGGACCGTGCCGATGACGGAGTGGGAGGTTGCACGCTGTGCCCACGTGCGTGCTCGCCGAACGCCGCGAATGCCCAGCGCCACGGTGCCGAGCGTCAAGGCGATGAATACGACGGCGAGAATGGATCCCGTGGGTGCTCCGACGCTTGGTTGCTTCCCCTCGGAGATGGCGATAAGGGAACCAGCGATCCTGTCGGCGTCGTCTCCCCCGAGACCGATGCCTCGGTTGGCCATCACCGCAACGGCGTAGCCGCTCTCGAGAAGCACCTGGGAGGCGGAAGAAGTGAAAAGCCATCCACTGTGTCCGAGGCGCGCCGGACCCGCGTCGCTACTGTCGCGCCTCGACCACCCCAGACCGCGCCGCCCCGCCCCTGCACTTCCACCGTGCATCTCGGCAAGGCTGCGCTCGGAGACGATTCGATTTCCGGAGGCGCTCACTCCACCGTTGCTCTGGAGTATGAGCCACTGGGCCATGTCGTCTGCGGTGGACACCACCCCGCTCGACCCGTCGAGGAACCAGTACGGCTCCTCAACGGCGATCGTGATTCCGTAAAATGCGCTGTGCCCCATCGCCAGTCCGGGAACTTTGTAGGTGCTGGCGACCGTGGCGCTCCGCTGCATTCCAGTGGGACGGAACACGTGACTCGCGAGATACTGTGCATACGGCTCTCCGCTCACCACCTCGACGAGTCGAGCGACGACGTGATAGTTCGGATTGTGGTAGTGCACCGTTTGGCCTGGCACAGTGGCCAGCGTCGCCTCGCGTAGCCGCGTCATCGCTTGCCGCAGCGAGGTCGGTTGCCAGAGACTCTTCTCGCGAAGGGTCATGTCCGACATGCCCGAAGTGTGGTCGAGGAGCTGCCGCACTGTAATCGCCGATGCGCGCGGGTCGGCAAGCACGAACTCGGGGAGGTAGCGGACGACGGGCGAATCGAGCGCGATGCGTCCCCGCTCGACGAGCTGCATGACCGCTAACGCCGCCATCGACTTGCTGAGCGACGCGATTGGCAGAAGTGTGGTTGTTGTGACCGGACGACCATCGCTGCTCACACCGTAGCCACGCGCATGCACGACCTGCGTTCCGCGCGTGACCACCACGGCTGCTCCTGGAAGGCCGGTGCGCGCCAGGTAGCGGGCCATGTGGAGATCGATCGCCCGCGTGTCGATCTCCTGTGCGGGTGCGGCCGGCGAAGGGCGCGCCGATGGCAGCGACGGTGGGGGCGCCTGCGCTGCCGCGCCATGCGCTACGCTCGCTGACCACGCGAGAAGGAATGCCGCACGCTTCATCGCTGGCTCCGGAAAGTGAGGATGCTTCCGGGCAACTTCGGCCAGCGTTAGCACCAGATGGACGCTTGCCAGACGCGACGCGGCGACGGGAAGTTTCGGCTGGACCGAAGCCTACTTCCCGTGCCCTGCGCTACCGCTCGCGGCCGCCTGCGCGCGAATCGGCCGATACCGCGGAACCAGCGACTGCGCGCTCACGGTGAACCGGACCCACATGCCGAGCTGCGCGTGCGCGGGCACCCCGCACACCATGGCGAAGGTGCCGGGCTTGCTTGCGACGAAGGTCATGGAGTCGTGCGCGGCCTTGATGAGACCGACGTCCGCCGGCTCGATGCTGCTGCCGCGAAACACGGGGCTGGCTGGAACGATGGGCGGCTCCCCGTTCTTCTCGATGACGAGCGCGGAGTGCTGCAAGTCGCCGGCATTCACCAGGTGAACCTGCACTGTCCATCCGAGCGGCACTTCGATTTCGAGACGACCGTCGCTCTTCCCGTTGTAGTTGAGCGCGTTGTTGCTCGTGTCCGATGACGCGACGATCGCGAGGCGGGCGGTGCGGGCACGCGCGTCGTACGAGAGGAACTTGTTTACGCGCCGCGGTGCCTGCTGTGCGCCGCCAGCCAGCGGGACACCAACGACGGCGAGCGCGAGCAGCCCGGCGATCGTCGAGCGACGAAGCTCGAGCACGAGCGGCGACCTCATACGGTGAACCGAGCGACCGCAGCGCCGAGATCGCGCGCCATCGCGGAAAGCGCGAGCGCGGAGCTTCCGGAGCTGGTGGAACCTGGTGCCCCAACCGCGAGCTCGTGCATCGCGGCCGTTACCTGCTGGCTCTGCGCGGACATTTCCTGCGCCGCGCTGGCATTCTCGTGAGCGACCGCTGCGATCTCCAGCACGATCTCGCGCACCTTGCCTGCTCCGTTCGTGACGAACGACGCGCTTTCGCCGATGCCGCGCAGCTGCTTGTCCGATTGCTCGACGGCGCCGAGGATTTCACCCAGCCCCACTTCCGCCTCGCGCGCGGATGCGGCCCCGCGATCGAGACGCGCGGTGCTCGCTTCGATGGTCTGGGCGGTGTCGCTCACCTGCGACTGGATCTCCTCGATGAGCTTGGCGATCTCGCTCGACGACTTGTTCGCGCTCATCGAGAGGTTGCGCACCTCTGTCGCAATGACGGAGAACCCGCGGCCATGCTCGCCGGCGCGCGCTGCCTCGATGGATGCGTTGAGCGCCAGGAGGTTCGTCTGGCTCGCCACACCGGCGATCACCTGCGTGATCTCGCCGATGCGCGCCGATTGCTTCTTGAGGCCGTCCATCATCTTCCCAGTCATCTGCACGGATTCTCGCAGCCCGTTCAGCTCGCCGATGGCCACGGTGACGGACGCCCCGCCGCGATGCGCGACCGTGACGGCGTGCGCACTGACGGTGGCCAGGGCGGATGCCTGGGCGAGGACATTCGATGCGGTCTGCGAGAGGTCGTCCACCACCGCGCTCGCCGTCTCGATGCTTTCCGCCTGCTGCGACGCGCCGAGCGAGATCTGGTCGATGACCTTGTCCAGCTGCTGCACCGTATCGGCAGACACACTGGCGGAGGTCGCGATGTGCTCGCTGCTGCCCACGAGGCGCTGTCCCGTCCGCTGGATGTCGGACACGAGCTCGCGCAGGTGGTGCACGGTGCCGTTGAGCGCGGTGGCGATGCGGCCGATCTCGTCGCTCGATTCCACCGGCAGTGAACGGGTGAGATCCCCGGTGGCCACGACTTCCAGCGCGGACACCACGCGCTCGAGCTTGGCGCCCGCGAGCAGCCCCGCGCGCATGACCCAGATGGTGATGAAGATGATGCCGAGACTGAGCACGGTGACGATACGGACGAAGCCGGTGCGACTCGTCTCGATCACGCGTTGCTCGGCGATCACGGCCTGTGAGTCCGCTCGCGTCGCGAGCTGCTGCACCATGGCATCGTACTTGAGCCGCGTGGGCTCGTACTCGGCGAAATAGATCCGTTTCGCTTCCGCGAGCTGCGCGGACGCCATGAGCTCGAGGATCTTCGTGTCCAGCGGCCGCATGCGCTCCGCCTCGAGTGCATGCAGCGCGACCATGAGGGGGCCGAGCTCTACTGGCACGAGGGAATCGAGCTTGGCCAGCACGACCTGACTCTCGTCGTATGCGTCGATCTTGGCGGCCGCGAGCTCCATCATCTCGGGTTCGAGGAGCATCGTCTTGGTGATGTTATCCTGCGCGAGGCCGAGCGCGCGGGAGCGGAAGGCGAGCGCCTTGAGCTCGCCCGCGCGCGCGAGCGCACCCGTCTCCGTTACGGCCGTCGCGCGCGTCCAGAACGTGACGCCGATGACGATAGCCGACATGAGCGCCAGCAAGCCGACCGTCGTGAGCGAGAGACGCACGAACAGCGAGCTACTGTGCTTCACGCCAGACTTTGTGCGTCCGAGTCCGACGAAGGTCAGCACGCGGGGCACCCCTCGCATCGCGACGGGCGTGGTCACTGTTCCGCGTTGCGACGGTGCGGCAGCCTGCATTAGCGGATGACGACCTTGAGCTTCATCGTCGGGTGGAATGCGCACCGCACTTCCGCCGTGCCTGGAGCGGCGAATGGAACCGCGTGCACCTTGCCCGGACTCTGAAGCTTCAGGTTGAACGCGAAGCCGTCGGTCCGCGAGAAGACGTTGTGCGTGACGAGATCATCGTTGATGAACGAGAGCGAGTCGCCGATGCCGACGACAACGTCCGCCGGATAGAACTGCTTGTTCTTCTGCGTGATGACGTGCGTCACCGGCCCGACTGCCTGCACGACGGGAGCCGTGGGCGTTTCAGTGAATGCGGTGACGGTCAGCAGTGTGGCGCCGAGCGCGAGTCTGGAGATCATGTGACGTGTCGTAAAAGGTGACTAGCGAGGAAGCGCGGGCACCGTGATGCCGCGGGACGAACCATCGAGTGTGCGGAGAAATGCAACCAACGCGTGTTTCTCCGCGGCACTCAAGCCAAGCGGCTTGATCTCCGGGGAGCGGTTGGTGCGGTGTATCCGTCCACCGCGGTCGTACAATTCGATCACCGATTCGAGCGACGCCTCAGAGCCATTGTGCATGTAGGGTGCCCGACTTGCGACGTTGCGAAGGCTTGGCGTCTTGAAGGCAAACTCGGTGGCGGCGATGTCGATGATCCTCGACCGCCCACTGTCTGCACCAGGGACGCCGATGTCGTGGAAGCTGTCGTCCGTCATGCGCCAGCCGCTGTGACACTTCGCGCAGTTCGCCTTTCCGACGAACAGCGCAAAGCCGTCCGCGGCTTCGGCTGAAATTGCCTTCTTGTCGCCGTCGACCCAGCGGTCGAACGGCGCGCGGCCCGACACGACCGTGCGCTCGAACGTGGCGATCGCTCGTGCGATGGTCTTCGGGGCAAGGTCCTCGCCGGGGTACGCCGCGTTGAACATCGACTTGTAGCCACGAATGGCCGAGAGTCGCACGGTCAGCGAGTCGAGCGGGAGATTCATCTCCCCCGTGGCGGCAATCGGCCCAAGCGCCTGCTCCTCGAGCGTCTCGGCGCGACCGTCCCAGAAGAGAGCGGTCGCCCACGCCAGGTCGACGATCGTGGGTGTGCGGCGGCCGAGCGTTTTCATGCTGTCGCCAACGGCGGTGGGCATCCCGTCCGTCCACCCGAGCGACGGATTGTGGCAAGTTGCGCACGACACGGTGCCCGAGCGCGAAAGGCGTGGATCGAAGAAGAGCGCCTTGCCCAGGTCGACGCGCGCCGCCGTGATCTGGTTGTCGGCGGACGTTGGAATACGCGTGGGCCGACGGAATGCTGCTGCGGCGGGATGACTGGTGGGTCGCAGCGTGGTCATCGCCGGCGGTTGCGGCCGAGTGACGAGGGCGGCGCGAGCGGTCCGAACGACGCCAAAGGCAAAGGCGCAGCCAATGGCCACGATGAGGCACACCTTCGCGGCGTGGAGCATCGGCGGGCTCGTGACGCCGTGTGGCTCTGCGACACGCGATGGATCAGTGGCCACGACGGACACTTTGGGGCGGACGGTGGGCTTCATGCAAAGGAGTGTCGGCCACAGTTCGCCAGGACTTGAGCCTGATGAGCCGGTTTGGCAGCCTGGAAGGGGCGTGTCCTCCCAAATCCTTGTGCGCAGCCATCCCGTGACGAATGTTGGGCCGAACGCCTTTCAGGAGATTCGGGTGGGAAAGAAGCGCAGAGCCAATCGCAATCAGCGCCCAGACAATGCGCCGGCGCGGCCGCCTCGCGCGCGTCTCCTCGTTCAGGCACGGGGCACGATCGTCGGCCTCCTTCCCCTGCTCGCGATCTTCTTCGGGACTCGGATCGCGCTCGCGGAGCCGTACCGCATTCCGACTGGGAGCATGGAGCCCACGCTGCAGATCGGCGACTGGCTATGGGTCAACAAACTCCGGCTCGGCCCGCACATCCCGTTCACGTCGGTGTCCCTGCCCGGCTACGCGGAGCCGAGGCGCAATGACGTCGTCGTCTTCGTGTCGCCTCCGCAGGATCCGGCTATTCGCATCACGCCCACGGATGTCACGCCGACGCTGGTGAAGCGCATCATAGGTGTCGGCGGCGACACGCTGGTCATGCGAAAGGGGAATCTCCTGGTCAACGGAGTCGCGAGCCGGCCATACAACACCGCGTCCCTGTTGCCAGTTGGCGCCGGCGATCAACCCGAGCCGCTGTTCCATTGGCAGCATCGGATCGAGGTGCAGGGCTCGCGCTTCGGCGCGCCTGTTGCGGCGCCGTCACTGCACGAGTGGGGACCAATCGTCGTACCGTCCGGCATGTTCTTCATGCTCGGCGACAACCGGGACAACTCGGTGGATAGTCGATACTACGGTCCCGTGCCCCGGGCCAACCTTCGGGGCACGCCGATGTTCGTCTACTACTCGTACGACAATGAGAACGGGCTGGACTACTTTCGCGCGGCAACCGAGATCCGCTGGCGCCGCCTTGGGACGTGGATCCGGTGAGGGGACTCGAACGACCGTGACGAGATTGGCCACACCATGAACGACGCGACGGCTGTAGCCATGCGATTCGCCGCTGCATGTATGACAGCACTCCTGCTCGCAACGGCGACCGCCAGCGCGCAGACCGAACGCGTCGCCGCCGACATCAGGATGCCCGCGCACCCGCGCATTCTGCTGCTGCGCGGAGAGGAGCAGGCAATCGCGCGCGACGTCGCGCGTGACTCGACGCGCCGCATCATCCACCGAGCGATCCTCGCCGGCGCGGACGAGCTGCACGCGCTGCCCGCGATCGAGCGCATCCAGGTCGGGCGTCGCTTGCTCGCCAAGTCGCGAGAAGGACTCCGCCGGATCTTCCTGCTCTCGTACGCTGCGCGACTCACGGGCGACGATCGCTACGTCCGGCGCGCCGAACGCGAGATGCTGGCGATTGCCGCGTTCAGCGACTGGAATCCGACGCACTTCCTCGACGTCGCCGAGATGACGATGGGGATGGCCATCGGCTACGACTGGATGCACGACAAGCTCCCCGACAGCTCGCGCGTCGCGATCCGCTCGGCGATCATCGCGAAGGGCCTCGAGCCCTCGCTCGATGCGAAGTTCAATTGGTGGCTCACCGCAACGCACAACTGGAATCAGGTGTGCAACGCCGGGATGGCCTACGGTGCGATGGCCGTGTACGAGGACCAGCCGGCGCTCGCGCGGTCGGTGATCAATCGCGCGATCGAGTCGGCCGTCCTGCCGATGGCAGATTATGCCCCCGACGGCGCGTATCCCGAGGGTTATGGCTACTGGGACTACGGCACCAGCTTCAACGTCATGCTCCTCGGCGCTCTCGAAAAGCTCTTCGGCCAGGACTTCGGGCTGAGCGCTCAGCCGGGTTTTCTCGCGACCGGAGGCTACATGGCGAACATGGCGGGGCCGTCCGGCGTGGGCTGGAACTATGCCGACGCCGGCTTCGGTGATGGATTTCATCCGGCCATGTTCTACTTCGCCGAGAAGACCAGGGACGCCGGCCTGCTCTGGACGGAGCGCGCGAATCTCATGCGCAGCGATGCACAGCGTCTCTCGCGGAATCGGCTGCTGCCTGCCGCGATGATTTTTGGACGCGGCATGGACGTTGGTGCGGCGTCGGTCCCCAAGGCCACCGTGTGGACGGGCAATGGCAAGAACCCGGTGGCGATGATGCGCACGTCGTGGACGGATCCATCGGCGATCTTCGTTGGCCTCAAGGGCGGCAGTGCGGCGGACAACCATGCACACATGGACGCCGGGTCGTTCGTGATGGAGGCCGATGGCGTGCGCTGGGCGATGGATTTTGGCGCCGATGATTACAACAGGCTCGAAACGGCCAAGGTCGATCTGTGGCGGCGGACGCAGGACTCGCAGCGCTGGCAGGTGTTCCGCTACAACAACCGGGCGCACAACACGCTGACGGTGAACGACAGCCTGCACGTGATGGATGGCCGAGCCACCATCGTGTCGACGTCGACGTCGCCGCGGAACATGTACGCCAGCGTCGATCTCTCACCGGTGTTCGCTGGACACCTCGCCAAGGTTACGCGGCGCGTCGCGATCGTGGAGGGCGATCACGTCGTCGTGCGCGATGAGATCGAGACCACCGGCGCGCCGGCGCTGGTGCGCTGGAACATGGTGACGCCGGCGGCCGTGAGGATTACCGGCCCCAACTCCGCTGAACTGACGAAGGATGGCAAGACGCTGGTGTTGCGAGTGAGCGAGCCGGCGCGGGTGACGATGAAGACGTGGTCCACCGTGTCGACGCACGACTACGACTCGCCCAACCCGGGGACGTCGATGGTCGGGTTCGAGGTGACGCTGCCCGCGCGCTCGACGACGACACTCACTGTTGAGCTGGTACCGGGGAAAGCCGCCGCTCGCGCGACGCCGGCGGGTCCGGACTGAAACGCTGGCAGTAGCAGGAACGACGCTCGCGTGGGTACGCGTCTTGTACTGTGGGCAGCCAACTAACCCTTGGAAGCTCATCAGGAGGCGTGTATGCGAACCTTGGAAGTCATTGGCCGCAGCGGGGCGGCACTGAGCCTCGTGCTCGTGTTCGCTACCGCGACATCCGCGTCGGCACAGTCGCGAATGGTGCTGCCCGCCGGAAGCGTCGTCGTCGTTCGCACCACCGGCCCGCTGGAGTCTGCAACTGCGCAGACCGGGCAGTCATTCGAGACCAACGTCGAGGAGAGTGTCGGTATCAACGAGTACACTGTCATCCCCGCGGGCAGCAAGATCCGTGGTATCGTGACGGTCGCTCGGCCTGCCACGCGCCAGCAGTCAGGTGTCATTGAAGTCGTGTTCGATCGCCTTACACTCGCCGACGGATCCTCGATGGTGATCGCCGGCAAGCTCACCAGCACGGACACCACGGAGCGTCGCCAGATCAACAGCGATCCGAACGCGCGCGTCGTGCTGGTTGGCGGACGGGGCGGTATCGGCGCGGCGATCGCGGGCGCGGGCTCCGGCAAGAGCACGAACAACATCCTCGCGGCGCTGGGCGGTCTGCTGTCCGAGGGCCGCGACGTGAGCGTCGCCGCAGGGACGCCGCTCGCGGTGGAGCTCGAGCGTGCGATCAGCCTCCGTGGTCGTGGTCGGCTGCGCGGAGCCGAGGCATCTACCATCTACACGGATTTCGCGCGGATCCGGGCGGCACAGTCGGAGCTCGCGAAGCAGGAGTATTATCGCGGGCCGATCAACGGCACGCTGGACGACGAGACGCGTCGTGCGCTCTTCGAGTTCCAGGTGGACCGTCGGCTGAGCGGCACCGGCAACCTCGATGGCCGCACAGCGCAGGCGCTCGGACTCACGACCAGCGACGCAGCGGCCGCCGGTGTCGTGCTCTCGGGTGAGGAGGCGTCGATCGTGCGCCGCGATGCGCAAGCGCTGGTTGGGCGTCTCCGCGCTGACCTTGCGGCGTCTCCCGTGGGCCGGCTCGACGCCTCACGCGCGTATGCGCAGGGTGATCTCGATCTCTGGTTTGCGTTCTCGGCGTTCGCGGACAACGCGTCGATCTACGAGCAGGTCGCGAGGAATGGTGGCAATCGCGAGGCCGCGGTGCTCGCGGGGCGTGCGCTGGTGAATGCGGCGCGTCGCGTGGACGCTGCGCTGCCGAACGCACGGACGTCGGCGCAATTGCAGAACGCGTGGACTGGTGTGAGGCGTCAGCTGTCTGCGCTCGACACGCGGCCCGCGGGGACGTAGGCGATTGTCATCCTGAGCGAAGCGAAGGATCTGCACCTGCTGTTGCGCTGGGAGGTGCAGATCCTTCGCTGCGCTCAGGATGACAACGCTTGGGGAAGCAAACAATGGCCGATCTCACGTTCAGCAAGCACGACCCCGACCCTGTCGGCACCGCACTCGGCACGCGTGGAGCTCGCGCATTCCATGACGCATTAGAATGGGTCGTTCACAAGACGGATGCGGTAACGACGGAGAAGCTGCCACCGGAGCTCCGCATGATTCGCGTGCTCTGGTGGCTCGACTTCTATCACGACAACCTCGACTACTTTCTGTTCAACCTGGAGCGCGGTTTCGCGCCTCATGTTCCAGACGCGCAGGCATTCTGCCGGCAGATTGATGCGCCGCGGACGGCGAAGCTCCTCGCAGGACTCGCGAAGCTCTTCCCGGAAGGGATGCCCGAAACCGACCGCGCCTACACCAAGGTGAAATTCAAGCGCGACCTCGAGAAACCAATCGCGCGAGTCCAGAAGGAGTTCAAGGACTTTCCCGCCGAGCTCCGTAGCGGACTGCGGAAATGGCTGCGAGCGAACCAGGTCGAGGTTCGGTCTGCCATTGATCGCGTACGAGGCGGCCCGGCCGCTCCCGGTGGAGTAGCGTCGAGGTCGGGGGCCATCACACAACCGTCGCAATTCGATGCCGTCATCGGCGCGACAGATGACGATCCGGTCCAGGCGGGCTTTGCGTTCATGAGCGCCGCAGTCGACTGGATCTGGTCCGTTCCGAATCGCAAGGGGATGCCTTTCGATGAGCTGCCGGAGTCGGCGCGCATGATCGTACTCCTCAACGGGCTGGTGAGCGCACTGCACTCCGCCGGATTACTGTACGTGGCCGACTGGGACGTCGGTGACGACTTCACGGACCTTCGCCGCTGGATTGGCCAGATCGGCGCAGTGCAGACCGGTGAGTATCTCGACCGGTTCGCTGCGCTCTTCCCGGGCAAACGTGTTCCGAAGGACAGGGACAAGCGGAGCGACGCACTGCAACGTGTCGTCGAGCGCGCGAACGCGAAGGGCACCGACCCACTCGACGTGCTCGACGACGAATTTCAAGAGGTCGCGATGCGGGAGATGCCGGCGCGCTTGCGTGAGTGGATGCTGTTGCATCGCGGTCGCATCGAGCAGGAGCAACGGTTTGCGGCGGCGCAGCCCGAAGGCGCGAGCGGCGATGATCTGCTGTTGAAAGACGACCACTTTCTCGCGCAGGCCGCGTCTCAGCGCATCCGCATCCAGAAGGCCAGCAGGGATGATCCCTGGTTCAACACCGTGCCGGTGGAGCGTGGCGACGTCATGGCGCTCAAGACGAAGAAGGGCTTCGCGTATCTTCAGGCGTCACACGTGCACGCCTACAGTGACGTCGAAGGGCACGCGGTCCGCGTGATCGAAGGTTTTACGAAGACGCCATTAACCGGCGCTGCGCTCGAGAAGCACGTCAAAGGCGCCACACGCTACTTCAGGTTGCTCCGGGCTGGGTACTACCTCGTGCAGGAGCCGAAGCGTCTTACCATCGTCGGGCGAGGGTTGCCGATTCCCAAATCGGTGGCGCCGTTCCCATCCTTCCTCTTCTACTGGGGCAAGACACGCGATGGCCGCGCCGTGTTTGGCCAGTGGGATGGCGGAGAGAGACCCACGCGTCATCTCATCTCGCCACTTACGGACGAGCAGCTCCAGATGAACGAGACGAGCGGAGTCATCGATATGGAGTGGCTCGCCGGTGAGATCGCGGACCCATTGTGGACGACGGAACGCGAGCACATGGGCTGGTACCCGGAGCCATAGTCGGGATGACAAGGCTTTGTGCGACTGGCCTCCGCCACTTTGCGCGTCTTCGCGCTTCCTTCCAGTGTCGGGATAAGGCAATCGCCTTTCAGCCGGAAGAGCTGATCCAGATTCGTGCGCGAGATGGCGGGTCGCTGCCGGCTGAGTTAGCTATCGTCCTTGTTGCGTCACCTCCTCGTGAAGAATGGAATGCAGATGATTGTTCCGGAGCAGGCTGCCACACCGACGTCAGAGTCCCAGACGAGCAGCGATCTGTCGCGCGCTAACCGGCAGGCAATTGTCGATGCGGACAATCTTGAGATCGCTGCCAAGCGCGTAAGCCAGGATGCGGCCCGTGGTGTAGCACAGAAGGCTTTCGTCGATGGCGAGCAAATCGGAACACCAACGCCGGCACACGAGACTGTAGTCACAGTCTCAGGCGTCCCCAGCGTGGGCCGGAATGACATTCCTGAGCGGATGTACGGTCTGTCCATCGCCTTCCTCGTGACGTGCGCAGTCGTTGCGATTGGTGTGCCGATTGCGCGAGCGCTCGCCAGGCGCATGGACCGGGGTTCAAGCACAACGCCTGACTCCGCACGTTCCGTCGATCCATTGCGGCGAATGGAGCAGACCATGGAGGCCATGGCGCTCGAGATCGAGCGGCTCTCAGGCGAGCAGCGCTTCGTCCAGGAATTGCTCGCATCACCAGTTCCGGAACGCGTCCCTGCTGCCGCGGCGCGCGACTAGTGCAGACATGGCGCATGGCGAGCGTCGCTGTGTGCATCGGCAATCACCTGGCCGGAGTCTAGCCCAAACGCCACGCTGCACCTGGTAGCGCCCGCGACGCCGTTCTCTATGGCGGACGCGCATCGGTCGCGCGCTGACTACCGCCACACATAGTTCGAGTCTGCACCACGCGACTCGATGGATTCGACTCGCTGCCGCGGCGGACACGCGAGGTTAGATTCTGGGCTCGCACGACGACCGGGAGTCGAATCTCCAGGAGGGCGACGACAATCGTCGCCGGTGACCGATGAGTTTTCCGATCTCGGCAGTCCAACTCGTGTCCCTTTCCACGAGCTCATGACACTCCCAATCGAGACCTCCGGCCTCCTCGAGCACTTCGGCTTGACTCGCGCCGTCGGACGGCATCGACCTTCGCGTCGAGCGCGGCACGGTCACTCCTCAGGAGTAATATGCGGTTTTCGCATTCACGTCGTATACCTAGCGTTGACCTGCGGGAAGTCGGTAGATCCCGGCCGGCGGCGCGCAAGGGTGTGTTCTCGTACGTGTTGTTCCTCGCTATCCTTGCGATCCCGGCTTCGGCGCAGTCCTCCCGCGAGACAGTCGAAGGCGTCGTGAGTAGCCCGGTCGGCGTTGTTGTCGCGGCTACAGTTCATGTGACGCGTGGCCCTGATCGACTCACCATCCAGACCGCCACTGATTCACTTGGCCACTTCGCGACAGTATTTGCGCCTGGAACCGGTGACTATCTGGTGCACGTAGCAGCACTAGGGTTTCAGCCCCTGCGCGTTCGAGTTGTCCGCGCGAACCGCACCGAGCGCATGGTCGACACGACGTGGCGTCTCCAGCTTCAGTTGGTTCAGATGATTAGCGTACTGCCAACCGTCGTGGTGCGTGAGAAGGCTGAGCGACCGGCGCGATGGGTCGATACCGATGGTGCAGTTGGATCAGCGGATCGCGTTTCGGAAGGGGTTGTGGGTGCGCTTTCGCCGGATCAGGAGGGCAACATCGCTGCGATCCTCGCCAATGTTCCCGGCATGGCTACAACCCCTTCCGGAGTATCGGTGTTGGGGCTTTCGCCGTCCCAGAATGCGGTCAGTCTGAACGGGCTCGCATTCAGCGCCGGTTCACTTCCCCGTGGCGCGCGTACGCGCGTCACAACCTCAAGCTCCCCCTACGACCCGTCCCGAGGCGGATTCTCAGGCGCTCACTCAGCGATTGAACTATCGATTGGTCCCAGTTTCTTCTTTGCGCGGTCCGCCATCGCCGTTGACGCGCCGGGACTCGCGTTCGGTGGAAGTCCAGACGCAGGGCGTGACAGGAATGCCGCTGCCACCGTGCTAAGCGTTGGAGCTGAGGGCCCGGTCGGGGAGAGTCGCTGGGTCTTCAATGCTGGCGCCGACGTGGCTCGCAAAGAACGGTCGACGGAGTCACTGCGACGTCCGTTCGTAGCGCACATCGCGGCCGACACACTCGATGCCATCGACAGAATCCTGGCCGCGCAGGGTTTAGTATCTGCCGTCATTCAGGGTCCCCGCACCGTCAGCCAACTCGCTTCTGGCATCATTCGCCTGGATCACGCTCCATATGACCGGGAGACTGGCGAAGCATCGCCGCGTACGTGGGGCCTTACAGCGTACGCTGCGTACGAGGGGAACGATGGCCTGGGTGGCGGCCCCACTGTTGCCTCGTCCCGTAGCGGGTCACAACGGAAGTATGCAGGAATGCTCTCCGCCGTTCGATCGACCTACGTCGGGAGCGTGCTCAGCGAGACTCGAAGCGCGCTTTCCGGAACACGGGTCACCGGTACGCCATACTCGGTGATGCCTGGTGCTCACGTAATCGTGTCCGCACTGCCTTCGAACCTCCTGCCGAGCAGCGATGCGGTGCTCGTTGACTTCGGCGGCGATGCCAGTTTTCGGCGAACGGAGTCACGACTCTCGTGGGAAGTATTGAACGAAACACAGTGGATACGCGCTCGCCATCGGTTAAAGGCGACGCTCGGCGCACGAACAGATGCATATGCGAGTGAAGGTGCTGTCGGGGCTCTCGGTGACTTCAGCTACGCGTCCCTCGGCGATCTCGCCCTGAATCGGCCAGCAAGTTTTGTTCGTACGCTCAACACGCCGGGCGAACGCGGAGCAGCATGGGGTGTTGCGGCTTCCATCCGTGATTTGTGGCGCCCCACGCCACGATTCCAACTGCTCTTTGGCGGTCGGATCGAGAGCGAAGGCGTGTTCACTCGCCTCACGATCGATCCAGCGGTAGCTGCTGCCGTGCCTGTTCGCGCGAATACCGGGCCCGGTGAGATCTTCTTTAGCCCACGCGCGGGTTTCAATTGGGTCTATGGATCGATCAGGAATGGAGCCGCATCGTCCTCGGTCGGCGTACTCGGCGGTTTCACGAACCCGCCGCGTGGCGTATTGCGTGGGGGAATCGGTGTGTTTCGCAACCGTCTTGCGCCCGATGTGCTTCGCTCTGTCTCTCGCTATGACGCCAATGCACAGGGTGAAAGCAGGTTGATGTGCGTGGGGAGTGCCGTTCCTCCTCCCGATTGGAGTAGCTACAACGATGATGAGCGACAGGTACCCCGTACTTGCCTAACGACGGCCGGTGGTATCTCCAACTTTGCAGACAACCGGCAGAGAGTGGAGCTGATCGACGCGGAGTTTCGCACGCCGCGCAGCCTGCGTGCCAGCCTCGGTTGGTCGTCGGGCATCGGCCCCCTAAGTATCGCCGTTGATGGCGTGTACTCACGCAACGATCGTCAGCCGAGCGTGCTGGATCTGAATTTTGTCGACAAGATCACGTCCTACCTTCCAAACGAGGGCGGAAGGCCGCTATATGTGTCCGACCAAGATGTCGATCCACGCACCGGTACGGTGAGCTCAGTCGGCTCGCGCGTGTCGCCGCTGTTCGGCTCCATCCTCAGTCATCGTTCGGACCTTGCCTCCGACAGCAGGCAGCTCACATTCGCGGTTGCACCAGTAGCCAGCTTTCAGGCCAGAACTGTGCTGGTGACGTCCTACACGATTTCACAGGTGACAGGTGAGTCGCGCGGATTCAATGGTACGACGTTCAGTAGTCCGGCAACCATTGAGCGAGCTCACGCGCCCTTTGCGGTGACGCATCAGTTCCTCGTGCAAGCTGGAGTGGTACTTCCGCGGAAGGTGTCAGTGACGACTGCCTGGCGGCTGACTTCCGGGCTTCGATTCACGCCACTTGTGAACGCCGACATTAATGGAGACGGACTTCGAAATGATCGGGCATTTGTGTTCGGTCCCTCGAGTGCCAGTCCCGACGCCGCTGCGCTAACGGCTCGACTCGGGACGCTGCTTCTGAGTCCCGAAGGGCACTGCTTGCGCTCACAGATGGGTTCCCCCGTCAGTGAAAACAGCTGCGAGGGACCATGGACGCTCTCGAGCAATGTGCGCATCGCGTACGCTGGAGTGGCCCGAATCCTCGGCCGTCGGGTGTTCTCCACGTTGAACATTGCCAATCCCGTCGCTGCAGCGGATTTGCTGTTGCATGGACAAGGCGACAGGCGCGGATGGGGTGTTCCCGTCGTTCCGGATCCCGTCCTGTACTATGTCCGCGGATTCAATCCTTCAGAGAGACGTTTTGTTTACGCTCTGAACGACCGATTCGGCAGAGCTCCTGCCAATCAGTCCTCGGCGAGCAGCGGCGCTCGCCTGACCATCGACGTAAGCATCGTGCTGGGATCGCCCATCGAGGAACAAGTCATTTCTCGAGTGCTGAATGTTGGCCGTAGGGGTCGGCCTGGCACCAAGCTGGACATCAGGGGAATCAAGTCACGGTATGCGCGGACCGTACCAAATGTCTTCAGCTATGTTCTGACAGAAAGTGATTCACTCATGCTGGTTCCGGAACAAGTTGTCGCGGTTCGCGCCGCGCAGCTCCAGTTTCGTCAGCGCGTCGATACGGTATGGACGGAACTCGCGACCTATCTAGATGGACTTCCAGACCAATATGATGCGTCCTTGGCTCGGCGCAGATCAGATGAAGCGACGTCGCGCGCGTGGCGCTTGGTCAATGATCAGGTTATCGTGCTTCAGCGGATTCTCTCCGCGCTACAAATGAGTATGCTTCCTGACATTGTGAAGGAAATCATCAATACTCGCGATCGGCGTTAGCACGCGGGACGACCGCGCCAATCTGGCGCGTTGCAGCATCGCGGCGTCGGCTCGCGCGTCGAGCTTCATCGCCCGGCACGCGAGCTCTCGTCCCTGTGCGCTGACATTCAGGAGACGTCGTCGTGGTGGGACAACGCGCTGCTGGATGAGCATTGCGCACGTCATCGAGAGCCGAAGCCGGTGCGCGATACGATGCACGCGCGGTTGGTACCACTCGCGATGCGGGACATGAGTGCTTGTGGCAGCGCTGGCGCACGATCGGCTGCCGCGGCGGAAACGCGAGGTTAGATTCTGGGCTCGCACAACTACCGGGAGTCGAGTCTCCATAAAGCGACGACATCGCCGCCGGTGACCGATGAGTTTCCCGACTTCGGCAGTCTAACTCGTGTCCCCTTCCACGAGCTCATGACACTCGCAATCGAGACTTCCGGCCTCCTCAAGCACTTCGGCTCGACGCGCGCCGTCGACGGCATCGACCTTCGCGTCGAGCGCGGCACGGTCTACGGCATGCTCGGTCCCAACGGTGCCGGCAAGACCACCACGATTCGCGTGCTCGCCACACTCCTCCGCCCCAGCGGTGGCATCGCGCGCGTGCTCGGACTCGACGTGGCCAAGGAGCCCGCACGAGTTCGCGAGAAAGTCTGCCTCACCGGACAGTTCGCATCGGTGGACGAAGACCTCACTGGCCACGAGAACCTGGTGCTCGTCGCGCGGCTCTTCGGTTACGGCTGGGCCGGCGCCAGGACGCGGGCGGACGAGCTGCTCCACGCGTTCGACCTCACTGAGGCCGCCGGCAAGCAGGTGCGCGAGTATTCCGGCGGCATGCGCCGCCGCCTCGACATCGCTGCCAGCCTTGTCGTCACGCCCGAGGTGCTCTTTCTCGACGAGCCGACCAGCGGCCTCGACCCGCGTAGTCGGAACCAGGTCTGGGACATTGTCCGCACGATCGCCGCGGACGGCACCACGGTGCTGCTCACCACGCAGTATCTCGAGGAGGCCGATCGGCTCGCGGATCGGCTCGCCGTCATCGATCACGGCAAGCTGATCGCCGAGGGGACCAGTCGGGAGCTCAAGAGCTCTGTGGGGAGCAACACGCTGCTCGTGCGGCTCGAGAACTCGGAGCAAAGACCGCAGGCGCAGGCGATCCTGCATCAGGTACTCGGCGCGGGAGTGCACGCGGGGTCGGACGCGTACACGCTCGCCGGCCGAATCGACGGGAACGAGCGCATCCCGATGGCACTGTCGGCACTCGCGGCGGCGGGCATCGGTGTCGCGGAGCTCACGCTCGGCCAGCCGAGTCTCGACGACGTGTTCTTCGCGCTCACCGGCAAGGCTGGTGACTCGGGCGAAGCGGACGAACCCACGAGGAAGGAGGCGGTCGCATGAGCATGCTCTCGACGACGTCGCGACCCCCTGCCGCAAGCGCGTGGGCGGCGACG
This sequence comes from Gemmatimonadaceae bacterium, assembly GCA_031407575.1. Taxonomy (GTDB): domain Bacteria; phylum Gemmatimonadota; class Gemmatimonadetes; order Gemmatimonadales; family Gemmatimonadaceae; genus AG11. The sequence goes on from JANOIJ010000006.1 coordinate 25,115, forward strand.
ATCACACTCGGCTGGCGCGCGATGCTCAAGATCAAGCACGTGCCCTTCCAGCTCTTCGACGTGACGGCGTTCCCGCTGATGATGACGCTGATGTTCACGTACCTCTTCGGCGGTGCGCTCGCAGGGAGCGTCGGGGCGTACGTGCAGTACCTGATCCCCGGCATCGTCGTGCAGACCATCGTGTTCATCACCGTCTACACCGGTGTGGGATTGAACGCCGACATCTCGAAGGGGCTGTTCGACCGGTTCCGCTCCGTGCCTATCTGGCAGCCTGCGCCGATCTTCGGTGCACTACTGGGCGACGTGTTCCGCTACTCCCTCGCGGCGTCGATGGTGATCACGCTCGGCGTCATCATGGGGTTCCGTCCCGCTGGTGGCCCGGTCGGCGTGGTGCTCGCGGTGGCGCTGATCATCGTCTTCGCGATCTCGCTCTCGTGGATGTGGATCATCGTCGGCATGCTCGTGAAGTCGCCCGAGTCGGTGATGACGTCGAGCTTCCTGTTGCTGTTTCCGCTGACGATGGCGAGCAACATCTTCGTCGACCCGAAGACGATGCCGAGCCTTCTCCAGAAGCTGGTGGCGGTGAACCCGGTGTCGCATCTGGCCAATGCGTCGCGCGGCTTGATGCAAGGGAACGTCGAGGCGTCGAACGTGGTGTGGGTGCTCGTTGCGTCGGCGGTGATCACGGCGGTGTTCGCGCCGATCGCGATGCGGATGTACCACAAGGAGCGATAGGGCGCGTATCGTACGCGGGTTGAACTCGTCTTACGAAGAGAATGGGGCGACGGCTCAAGTCTGGCCGCCGCCCCTTTGCGCGTCTTTGCGCTTCCTCCCAGACACGAGCCTCGAGATGTTCTCAGCCGACGTCCTGCCTCCGGTACAATCCACGATTCGGACTGAGCTCCTGCTCGCCGAGGCGCTCGCGCCTGATGCGCTGCGCATCCCCGGTGCCCTCTCGTCGCGCGGCATCAATCCGAACCCCAAGTACGGATGGGTGCAGGAGCACGATCTGGCGCGGTGCGGCATAGCAGGCGGCGGCGCGCGTATCCAGCTTCATCGCAACGCACGCGAGCTCTCGTCCCTGCGCGCTGACATCAAAGAGACATCGTCGTGGTGGGACAACTCGCGGCTGGATGAGCATACGCACGTCATCGAGATCGCCATGGCGTCGACTGAAGTGTCTGCGGCCAAGATAGGCCGCCTCGTTGTGCGGCTCACCGGCGCGATGCTCGACCTCGCGGAGTCGGAGGGCGTGGAGGTGCTCGCTGTCGTCGTCAACGGCGCGCGCGCGCTGCCAGCGGATTTCGTCAGGGCGCATGCGGAGCACAGCCCGCCTGTCGAGGTGCTCATCGGGATGCACGCCGGCACGCCCGAACAGGGCTACGTCGTGCGCACGAGCGGGCTCCCCGACCTCGGCATCATGAACTTGGAGATCGCCGAGTCTGATCGGGAGATCGGATCGGACTACGCCACGTTGCAGTTGTTGTCGCGGGAGCTGATCGAGTTCGGCGAGATGCCGAAGGATGGCGCAACGGTTGGGGCTCCGGGCAACCGCGTCGTGGCGCAGCACGCCACCGCGAGTTGGGGTGGCGAGCCGGTCTATCAATTGCGCTACGCGGCCGATCAGGGCGAGGACGAACGTCCCGCGCTCGAGACGGTGACGTGCCCGGAGTGCGACAAACGTGTCGACGTCACGGTGATGCGACTCGCGTTTGTCGCGATGATGCTGAAGTGCCCTGCGTGCGGAGCGGGTCCGGTCGCGCTGCTCGACGAGATGACCGACCAGCTTGGCGGCGGCGAGGTGACGCTCGCCATTGAGACGACCGATCTCGTCGCGCTCGCGAGACTGCTCGCCGAGCACGACCCGCGGTTCGACACGGTGATCGAGGCGTCCGACTTCCTGCGGGCGCACTACGCCAAAGGCCGTGTGGAACTAGAGATGCCGCGAGTGTTCGCAACGGCGCTCAAGCAGGACGCCGATAGGAGCTATCCCCAGGTCCGCATAAGCTGCGATGACGCGCTCGGTGTCCTGGACAATTGCGGTTCGCAACTCTTCCACTCCGCCAATGGCGACACGGCGATGCAGGACGCGATCGCGGCGGCTCGTGCAGCGGTGCCGGAGTTCATCGCGCGATTGGAGTCGCCGCAGCCAGGCGATGATGCGTTCGGCATCAAGTTTCCATTCCGGGATGGGGACAAGGTGGAGCACATCTGGGTAAGCCACGTACGACGCGACGGCGACGAGTTCGTCGGGCTCGTCGCCGCCGAGCCGCACAGCGTCTCCACGGTGCATGCGGGGAAGGAGGTACGCCTGCCGGTCGGCGAGATTTCCGACTGGGCATTCAGCAATGGCGCGGCGCTGCACGGGAACTATACGACGCGGTTGATACTGGGCACGTTGCCGAAGCAGATCCGCGATGCGATGCAGGCGCGGCTGGTACCACTCGCGAGATGACGCGCGATTGATGGGGTCACGGTGCAATGAAGTTCAAGATCCTGGACTCCGTGGCGTACGAGAGCCTTGAGAATCACGTCGCCGCTGAACTGCGTGGCCCTTTACCGCCACGCAGCTCGGCGCAATACACCCTCCTCGTCTTTCCGCCGGGCCGTATCGTGCATGGACGCATCGCCGCGAAGGCGGCACGTCGGCTGCCGACGGATCTCGGGATCCCCATTCTCGCGATCGCGGGCTCGTTCACCGAAGAGGCACAGGACATCCTTCGCACAGCAGGCGCGATGCTGATCGGGCGTCGACCGTTTCTGTGGACTGATAGTTCGCTCGATAAGATTAGGGTGCTGGTCGGCGCGAATGCCAAAAGACCCGATCATCGGTGACTGGCACTCCGTCACCTACCGCGGCTTAAGGCTCAGGAATGCTCGACCTCCTGGGCGCTTGGCCACTCTGGTACTGGGTGCTGGCCGCGTACACGGCCAGCATCACCTTGGCCAGTGGCCGGCGCTATCTCAGTGTGGCTGCGGCGCTTCGCGAGGAAGAGAGTCGCGCGGCAGACGCCGGTGCACGCCAACGGCTCCGAGGCCAACGAGTTGGCGGCTGGGTGCGCGTTGCCTCCTGGTTTGTCGGCGGGGTGTTGTTGCTGACTGGCTGGAACTGGGTGCGCGTGCTCGTGGCCGCGGCCTACGCCCGTTCGGCGAGGAACGATTTCCAGCGATTCGCAACCGGCTTTGCAGAAGGTCGGAAGTCCGTCGCGCTCGCGGCGGCTCGTGAGTATGTCAGTGGGCGTGTGCCGCCTCGGGCACCCGACTACGTCGCAGCGTCGCTCTTCACGGCGGTCGCCCGCGGGCTCCCACTCGCCGGCGTGCTGTACGCGATCGCGCGGCTCCAGGGCCGAGGCGTCGGCTGGGACACACTCGCGCCGTTGCTGGTGTGGACACTTGGAGTGGTGGCGGTGCTGCTCGTGCTCGTCGGCCTCTGGGTGTGGTGGAACAGCCGGCCCGAAACGGTGCCGGTGCACGGCCTGGCGGATGCGAGGCGCCTCCTTCAGTTGCTGGTGAACCGCGGCACCAATTTGGCGAGTGTGGAAATTCGAGTTCGTGGGCAACCCTATCACTCGCTCGTGTTCACCAAGCACCTCACGGGCGAAGCCCGCGCTCATTCTCAAGCGGTTCTCCACGGAGTCCAATCTCCGGATCGTCAGCACGCTGACCGAGACCAAAGGCACCGCGGCCGCCTTTCATCGTCTGGTTCGGCAGCTAACGGTCGCGGCCCCCCCGCTTCCAACCCGCAGGGGCCGGCGCGGCAGGCAGGTGCTCCGGATCGACCATGGTCGCGATGTAGAATCCGCCGCGACGTTCGTGCAATTGGTCTTCAACCGAGTGTTCTTTGCGAATCTCGCGCGCGATGCCGAGGCCGTCGCGTCACTGCTCCTTACCGTGGATGCGCCGCACTTGACTGGGGTAAGCGCTCCCCACTTGCCAGTTGCCGCTCGCGACGTATAGGTGCAATGGCCCGTGCAGCCCGGTTT
>JANOIJ010000010.1:0-2113 GCA_031407575.1 Gemmatimonadaceae bacterium
CGCGGTGCTCGATCTCGCCGTCCTCACCGCCGCGCTCTACATGCGGAGCGGCGCCGTGCACCTCGGCGCCACGGCGTTGACGGCCGTGATCCTCATGATGTGGACCGCCAGTGCGCGCGTGGCGCCGTGGCCTGACTTCGCCGTGATCGCCGCGGGTGTTTCCGTCGCACTGGCGTTCGCTGCGTTGCCACTCGCTCGTCGGGTTGGCGCACGCGATCGCGCCTTCGAGGTTGCGGCCGGCGTCGCCGTGCTGTTGGCGCAGGTCGTCGTGCTCTTCGCACAGGCGCAGAGTGGACGGCCCACGCTCCCGTTCCTCATCGTCACCGCAGTCGTGTTGGTACTGGCCGCGCTGTCGCTCTCCTGGATCGACCTGGAGAAGCTCGGCTGGGTCGCTGTCGCCGCCGTCGTGCCTGCGGCCCTCGGCGCGGCGCAATGGCAGGTGCTGCATCAGGCAAACTGGCGCGGACAGCTCATGCTCGCGCTGCCGGTCTACCTGCTGTACGTGCTGCATCCGCTCATCCTCGATCATCGCGTGCGGCTGTATCGGTCGCCATTCATCGCGACGGTCGTCGCCAACCTCGCGTTCTTCTTCCTCGCGCGCCAAAGCCTCATCACCGGTGGCTTCACGGCGTACCTCGGCGCACTTCCGGTGGTGCAGGCGTTGCTCCTGCTGCCCACGCTCGCGCTGCTCGTCCGCATCGAGCGCGAGCGGGCGAGAGGCACGGCCGGCGCCAGCGCGATGGCCAGCGGACGGCTTGCACTCGTCGCGGCGGCCACGCTCGCGTGCGTCACGGTGGCCATCCCATTGCAGCTCGACAAGAACTGGATCACCATCGGCTGGGCGCTCGAAGGCGCGGCGCTCCTCTGGCTCTTCCGTCGCATCCCGCATGTCGGCCTCATGGCTGCGGGCACCGCGCTTCTCGTCGCGGCGTTCGCGCGGCTCACGCTCAATCCCGCCGTGCTCACGTATCACGCACGCGGCGCAATGCCTATCCTCAATTGGTATCTGTACACGTACCTGCTCTGCGCCGGCTCGTTGTTCGCGGCGGCGCGGCTTACGATCGACGGCGACACCATGGCGAAGCGTCTTTCCGCGGCGTTCGCTTCCGGCGGCGCAGTGCTGCTGTTCCTCCTGCTCAATATCGAGATTGCCGACTTCTTCGCCACCGGCGATACGATCACCTTCAACTTCAGTGCGACGCTCGCGCAGGATCTCACGTACACCATCGGCTGGGCGCTCTTCTCGCTCGGGCTGCTCGCGGCCGGTATCGTGCTGCGCAACAAGCCATGTCGCATCGCGTCCATCGCGCTGCTCACCGCCACCATTGCGAAATGCTTCCTGCACGACCTCGGACGCCTTGGCGGACTCTATCGCGTTGGCTCGTTCGTGGGGCTCGCGATCTGTCTTGCCCTCGTGGCCATTGTGCTCCAGAAGTTCGTGCTGGCGCGCGACAAAGAGCAGTTGAGTCAGGCGTGAGCATTCGACGTGGAGTTCTCACTGCGCTTGCGCTGATCGTCGCACCGAGCGCCGCCGCGCAGCGCCCGCTTCCGGCGCCATTGTACGAGCGAGTCGTGAAGCCAGGCGGCACCGGCGCGAACCACTTGATCGTGGACTCCGCACTGCTCGTCAGGGCCGCGCCATTCGCGAGCGGCACCACTGGTGGCCTTGGCGACCTCCGCCTGCGTGCCGACGACGGCGGACGCGAAGTGCCGTACCTCCTCGTGTGGCCCACTGAAGATCCGCCCACCTGGCGCCCTGGCCGCATCGTGCCCGTCTCGCCCGGCAAGGACACCAGTGGATTCGAGGTCGACCTCGGAGCCGTCGCGACAGTCGACCGCATCGAGATTCCCGCATTGCCGGAGCGCTTTCTCAAGCGCGTGCGCGTCGAAGGCAGTGGCGACCGCGTGCGCTGGACGATGCTCGTCGCCGAGGGCACGCTGTTCAACCTGCCGGGCGACGGCAGCGGCGCACCGCTTCGTCAAACGCAGCTCGCGTTCACTGCCGGCGAGTATCGCTACCTCCGCCTCATCTGGCACGATCCCGCGGCCCCTCGACTCGCCCCGCCGTCGAGCGCGCGCCCACGCCTCGCGCCGCGCAACGCGGGCCTCGCGG
>JANOIJ010000030.1:0-6544 GCA_031407575.1 Gemmatimonadaceae bacterium
CCGACCAGGGGCTTGTTTTGTCACCCGACATAATATAGCATCTATGCTATGGATAGTATAGAAGCTACGATGGCTCCGAGCAACGAAACTGCCGCGATCGCGCTCGACGTGCGCGACCTGCGAATGAGATACGGCACCAAGGACGTGCTCACCGGGGTGACGTTCAGCGCCAGGCGCGGTGAGGTGTTGGCTTTGCTCGGGCCGAACGGCGCGGGGAAGACGACCGTGATCGAGATCCTCGAAGGTTTCCGCCTGCGGTCGGCGGGTCATGTGTCCGTCCTCGGGATCGATCCCGCACGAGCCGACGAAGCGTGGCGGGCCCGGATCGGCGTTGTTCTGCAGTCCTGGCGCGACCACAAATTCTGGCGAGTCCGCGAGCTGCTCGCGTATCAGGCGCGGTTCTACGCGCCGTTTGCCACTGCCGAGGTCGCGCGGCCATGGGATGTGGACGAGCTCATCGACGTCGTCGGTCTATCAAAGAGTGCGCATGCCAAGATCATGACCCTGTCGGGCGGGCAGCGGCGTCGCCTCGACGTCGCGATCGGAATCGTCGGCCGCCCCGAGATCGTCTTTTTCGACGAACCCACCGCGGGCTTCGATCCGCATGCACGTCGCGACTTCCACGATCTCATCCACCGGCTGTCCGACTTCGAGAACACGACCATATTGATGACGACTCACGACCTGGACGAGGCCGAGAAGATCGCCGACCGGATTCTCGTGCTCGACGAGGGGCGCATCGTCGCTGACGGCAGTGCCGACCAGCTCGCCCGCGAGCTCACGACCGCCGCCGAGGTGCGCTGGACGTCCGGTGGACAACGCCACGTGCACGCCGCGCGCGAGAGCGACCCAAGCGACTTTGTAAGAGACCTGCTGCTCAAGCACCCGGACGTCACGGAGCTCGAAGTGCGCCGCGCGAGTCTCGAGGACAGCTACATGGCACTCGTCCGGCGCGTCGAGTCGCGCCAGTCACGCTTCGGCGGTGAACTCCACGAGACCGCTGCGAAAGAACCCGAGGTGCAGGCATGACCACCACGACCGCACTCGACAGCCGATGGTCCGCCGTTCGGGCAGGCCTCTCCCGCGGGTGGATCGAGACTCGTCACAGTCTCACCGAGACTGTCTTCGTAGTCGGTCACGCGCTCCCCCCCATGGCGTATGTCGCCGTGCTGCTGTTCATGCGTGGGAAAACCATGCCCGGCACGGACTTCGCCTTGGGCACCATGGTGCTGCCGAGTCTCCTGGGAATGACGATCGTCTACGGCGGACTCTCGGGACCGGCCCCAAGCATCACCGCCGACCGCGAAGACGGCACGCTGTTGCGCGCCAAAGCCACCCCGAATGGGATGCTCGGTTACCTCATCGGCAAAATCGTCATGTTCGCTCTGACGACGCTACTCGGCCTCATTGCGATCGTCATTCCCGGCATCATGATCGTGGACAACCTGATACTCGACGCCCGGGCGTGGCTGCTGCTCGCAATGCTCTTCATCGTCGGGATGGTGTCCACCGTGCCCATCGGCGTTGCGCTCGGCGCTCTCATGAAGTCGTCTCTGCAGGCCACGCTGGTGCCCCTGGTGTGCACGCTGCTCATGATCCCATCGGGCATCTTCTTTCCGACCACCGTCCTGCCGACGTGGCTGCAGTCGGCGGCACAAGCCTTTCCGTTCTACTGGGTGGGGCTCGGCGCGCGGTCCGCGATGCTCCCTGCGGACATGGTCGCAGCCGAGATCGGCGCGTCGTGGCGCACCCTCGAGATGTTCGCCGTGCTCGGAGTGTGGGCGGCGATCGGCTTGCTGCTCGCACCGATCCTGCTGCGCCGTATGGCCCGGCGTCAATCGGGATCCGCGTTGGCCGAGGTGCGCCAACGCATCATGACGAAAGGGTACTGACGGATGGCGGACTCCAGCGACGTCGTCCACAACCGTGTGGCGATGTTGCGCGCGGAACGCCGCATCTCGCGGCGCGAGCTGGCCGAAGCGCTCGGCGTGCACTACCAGACCATCGGCTACCTCGAACGCGGAGAGTACAGTCCCTCTCTGCACCTGGCGCTTCGCATCGCGGCGTACTTCGATGTCCCGGTCGAAGTCGTGTTCTCCCTGAAGCCGTTCAAGCGACTCGGGGAGTGAGAGACGGAGCTGTTCGGCGTCGTCTTCTTCCTCTAGCGTGCGAAGGTGCTTGTCCCTGTAGGTCAGCCTCTTGGCGCTTGGCCACGTCTGATGCTCGTTGCTGGCTCCCCGCCGTCAGCGCCGCCCAGCAAGCACACCGCAAACGCCGGTGACACGGCGTTGTCGCCCAAGGCGCAACTAGTTGTGTGGCAGTCTCTTGCGTGGTTGACGCCCGCCGGAGAGCCGTGAAGACACTTGGTTGACGGCGCGCGCGCAGTGTGTGCCGCGTGTCCGCCGCCCGACTGCCGCCACACCAGCCTTGGAGACCGTCCGTGCCACTTCGTCACATTGCCCACGCGCCCCGCGCCCTCGTCGTCGCGCTGGCGCTCGCCGCGTGCACCGATACCGAGCTGCCCACCGCGGCTACTCCGCCGGCGCCCGCGCAATCACTCGCCCCGGCGACACCGGTCCTCGCCGCGATCGCTCCAACGGCGAACCCATCACTCGCCGTAGTGCCTGCCAGCGTGACCATCACGCGGGGCCGCGGGATCCCGCTCCGCGCCGTCAACCTCGACCCGCTCAACGCCAAGCAGGCGAACGCGCCCATCACGTGGTCATCGTCCAACACGGGCGTCGCTACCGTGAGCAGCACGGGACACGTTCGCGCGGTGGCCCCCGGCACGGCCACGATCACTGCGAGCGCGTTGAACCGTCAGCTCGTCGCGACGTCCGCCATCACGGTCGCTGCGCGGCCGAACTGCGAGCGTCCCACGCCGCTGCCCACCAACGTGACGGGGGTCATCGCACCCATCCCGCCGACCTACGAGGACACGCCGCTCGTCTTCCGGTTCACCATTGACGATCCGGACCCCTGCCACCGATACACGTTCCACTTTTTGGATGTGCCTATCCTCGGCGTTCTCTACCAAGTTTCGGACGAGGGCACCACGCGGCTCGACGCGCCACTCGCCGCCGGCATGGACGTCTCCAATAGCGAAGGGTGGGTGGCGTACTACCCAAAGCCCGGGATCTATGGACACGATTCGTTCCGCTACAACGTGCGCGACGATGCGGGAGGGCTCTATTCGTTCCTGCCCGTCATCCCGATCCAGATGCTGCCCGTGAATGATCCCCCGATCGTGTTCGAGGGCACGCACGTGGGCTACAACAACTACAACGTGACGAACGTCCAACTCTCCACGAGGGACATCGACGATGTGTACACTGCCACCGACAAGTGCATTGTCGAGCTGCCGCGCAACGGAGACTTGTACTGGAATACCGTCAGCCCCGCGAATCGTGTTGTAAAGGGAGACTGCCAGAAGTCGGGCGCCCTGCGGTACGCCAGCCGCATCGATGGCGCCTATAGCTGCGGCCCGATGCCGGACCGGAGCACGTACCCGCACAAGGACAGCTTCCGATGGTACGTGAGCGACGGGCGCGCGGTCAGTGACACGGTGACCGGCAGCATCCGGGTGGACTACGCGAACCAGCCGCCGACGTACCGCGGGCCCGCCAGCGTCTCCACGAGCGAGGACACGCCCGCGAGTTTCACGCTGACGGGGTCGGATCCGGACGGCGACGTCATCCTGTACCAGGTCAACACGCTCCCGCGGCACGGAACGCTCTGGGTGCCTCGGCCGGGGTCAGCGCCGCACCAGATCACCATCTTGCCGGCCTTCCTGCTTGCGGACGCGAACGGGGCGACGTCATTGCAATACGTGCCCGACCCGAACTTCAACACGCTCACGCAGAGCGACGACTTCCACTTCCAGGTGGCCGGCGGCGACGGGCCGCGGAACTGCGACTACGCGGTGCGCTTCGACGTCGCGCCGGTGAATGACGCGCCAACGATCATCGCCCCGGACCGCGTCGGCGCCATCGTCGGCCTGGGCGGCATCGGCGTGCCGACGGCGTTCCTGGTCAGTGTGGCCGACGACGCGCGGCCCACCGACGTGCTCGTGCTTACGCTGCGCGCGCAGGGCCCGGCGGCCGCGCGCGTCGACCTCATCAACCCCACCGGCTTCAAGGTGCGGCGCATCAGCGCGACGGAGGTCGTGTTCGAGGGGACGCTGCCTGCCATCAATACGCTGCTCGGCCGCGGCGTCACGTGGACGCCCAACGCGAGCGGCGCGACCTACGGTGAGCTTGCCATCATCGTGGACGACCGGGGCAACTTCGGGTCGGGCGGCCTGCGCGTTGGAACGAAGATCGTCGCTGTGGACGTGGGATTCGAGACTGAGGGCGGTCTCGAGTTGCGCATCGCCACGCCGGCAAGGGAGACGACACGTTTGCGGCCGACGCCCGACCGGCGCTGACCGTCGTTGGCGCACACAGGCGTACTACGCCGCCGAGGAGCGCGCCCTGCGGTGACTGGGCGGTCTGCCGGCGGCGGGCGTCTCGAGATATGCACATCGCGGGTGCGAGTCCATCGCGAATCAGCATTTCCAGCATCGGTAACCGCCGCATCGAGGTGTTGGTCCCTGTGTACTCGTGAATGGCGATGACGACCGGCGCTGTGTCTCGGCGCTCTGGATAGGACGACGCACGCCTTGACGGAGTCCGCGCCAATCCGAATGGCGTTGTCGCCATGGGTCGGCGCGACGGGCGACTGGGCGAGATGATCGTCCGCATCGCGCCCTTCAACGAATTGCCGCGAATACCATCGCCTGCGGCAGTCAACTCTCCGTCAACCCAGGCAACGAACGGCTCCACTTGACAGTCTAGTGCTGAACGTTGCAAACTTGGCGCTTCACTAGACCGTCTAGGCATCAATGGCCAAAGATCCAGCCCCACTCCTGCAGGGCACGCTCGACCTCATCGTCCTTCAGCTCCTCCGCGCCGAGCCCACGAACGGCTATGACCTGAGCCTGCGCATCCAGGCCATCTCGGCAGACGTGCTCCGAGTGAATGCGGGCTCTCTCTACCCAGCGCTCTACCGCTTGGAAGAGCGCGGATTGATCGAGGCCGAGTGGTGTGAGACGGCCAAGGGACGCCAGGCCAAGGTCTACTCGCTCACCTCATCGGGCCGGAAACAGCTCACCGAACAGCGCGAGAATTGGGCGCGGTTTTCCGGCGCGCTCGCTGCCATTCTCAAGACCACGTGAACCTGTTCCGCAGCGCACCGCTCCGGCTACGCGCCATGTTCGGACGCCGCGCGCTCGAGAGCGACATGCAGGCCGAGATGCGCGAACACCTCGACCGCGCCACCGAACGCTTCGTCGCCCGCGGCATGTCGCGTGACGAAGCACGCCTCGCCGCCCGCCGCGAGTTCGGGAACGTCGCCATGCTCCAGGAAGAGGCGCGCGACGCGCGCGGGATGCGGTGGATCGACGAACTGAAAGGTGACCTGCACTTCGCTTTTCGATATTTCGGCCGGAACAAGCTCATCGTGGCGATCATCGTCGGCGTCTTCGCGCTCGGCATCGGCGCGAACACCGCGCTCGTCACGGTGATGCAGTCCCAGTTCCAGCGTCCCGCTCCCGTCGTCCCAAACGACGAGGCGCTCGTTCTCGTCCGGCCGCGGCAACGAGCGACGCGAATCGCGGCCTGGCACGCACGCGGGTTCTCGAATGCGGAGCTGCGCGCGCTGGCGACGCACACCGGGACCTTCACGCACGTCGCAGGATGGCTTGCGCATGACGCGGTGCTCAACGCCGGCGACAGCATCGGACCGCGCGGCGTGGGCGCGCAATTCGTAACCCCGAACTACTTCGCAGCGCTCGGCGTTCCGCTGGCCGCCGGCCCCGGGTTCACGCAGGACGCATCCAATCTCGAGAGTCAGGACGACAGCGATCTCGCCGCCGTGATGTCGTTCACCATCGCAGAGCGGCTCTACGGCACTGCGACGAACGCCATCGGACGCCGAGTGCTCGTGAACGACGTGCCGGTTCGGGTAGTGGGCCTTGCACCGCTGGGCTTCCAGGGAGCGCTGCGGAACATGAACGCCGGACAGACCTCGCTGTGGATTCCCGTAAGCGCGCGTGCCGACATCGCCCGCGTTTCAGCACGCTGGCTTACGGACGACGCAAGTATGGAGGTCTTCGGCCGCCTCGCCCCAGGCGTGTCTCACGAAGAGACGGCGGCGATCGCGCAACTGGTGCTCGCCCGCTCGCTGCCAGACTCCGCGACGCGCGTGGGAATGAGCCGGACGGCGCAGGTCTTTTCACTGCATGCACTGCTGCCCGAGAGCGGCGAGTTGATTGCGGTCTTCGGTGCGCTAAGTGTCGTTGGACTGCTCCTGCTGCTTGTGACCTGCACCAACGTCAGCTCGCTCATGGTGGCCGCCGCCGTCGCACGCCGCCACGAGATCGCGGTGCGCCTCTCGCTCGGGGCCTCGCGGGCGCGCATTCTGCGACAGTTGCTTACCGAGGCCACCATACTCGCGGTCGCGGGCGGGGCGGCGGGACTCACGCTCTGTTGGTGGCTGCTGAGAT
>JANOIJ010000039.1:0-2898 GCA_031407575.1 Gemmatimonadaceae bacterium
GTCCGCCTGGAGCGAGCGCCGAAGTGACGCGATGGCTGCATCGTCGTCGCCCATGCGATGCTGCGCGTAGCCCACGCACGCGATGGCCTCCGCGCTGTCCGGCGCCTGCTGCACGGCCACCTCGAAAAACTCCAGTGACGCGCTGAACAGCTCGCGCCGGTCGCGCGTGGACGCCTCGCGAAAGAGCGCTCGACCGCTCTGGAGCATGAGGTCCAGGTCGTCGGCGTAGCCCAGTTCCAGCGTGCGGCGAAAGCAGCGGAGCGCCGCGTCCTCCAGCCCGAACTTGAGCAGGGTTTCGCCCAGGCCGGCCAGCGCGTCCTCGTGCTCGGGCTCCAGGACCAGCGCTTCCTCAAAGCTCTGGCGCGCCCAGGCGTACTCCTCCCTCGCCAGACGCGCGTAGCCCACGCCGATGTGCAGCTCCACCGAGTTGGGGTAGAGCGCGAGACCCTCACGAAGCACGCTCAGCGCCTCGTCGTACTGGCCTTCATTGTACAGTTGGTGTGCGCGCTCGTCGTACTCTTCGGAGCTCAGGAACGGAGTGGCCATGGGTCCGGGAGCCTCCTGCTGCTGAGGGTTGTTCTATTGTACCATTCTGCGACGGCCAAGTTCAACAGTTTTCCGCGTGATTGTTGATTGCGACCGCGATCCGCGCCGCGAGTGCAGCGTTCTGCTCCAGTAATCCGAGGTTGGCCAATAAAGATCGCCCCTCGGTCGCCCGAAGCACCGCACCGAGGAGGAACGGCGTCGTCGCGGCGCCGGTTACGCCCGTGAGCGCCGCTTCGTCCAACGCCTCGGCCACGGCTCCGTCCACGAGCTCCCGCGGCAGGGCGACGGCCTCGGGCAGCGGCTGCACGACCAGCGTCGCCTGCGGCCGGCCCAACGCCCGGGCCGCGCGATGAATGTCCGCAATCTCGGCTGGTGTGTCGGCGCGGGCCGTCAATCGCAGCCCCGTGGTGCGTGTAAAGAAGCCGGGCAGCTCGTCCGTTCCGTAGCCAACTACAGTCACACCAAGGGTTTCCAGCCGCTCGAGCGTCGCAGGGAGGTCCAGGATGGATTTCGCGCCGGCGCACACCACCACGATCGGCGACCTGGCCAGCTCCGCGAGATCGGCCGATTCGTCGAACGGCGCGCCGCGATGGACTCCGCCAATGCCACCCGTCGCGAAAACGCTGACCCCGCCGGCGACCGCGATGCAGAGCGACGCCGCCACCGTCGTGGCGCCATCTGCCTTTTGCGCCACGGCGACGGGAAGATCTCGCGCCGATACCTTGCGCACGCCGTCGCGAGCGAGGAAGCGCTCGAGCTCTTCTGGCGTGATCCCGAGAGCGACCTCGCCGCGCACCACGGCCGTGATCGCCGGCACCGCGCCCTCCCGCACCACGGCCCCCGTCATCCGATCGGCGGCGTCGCGGTTGGAGGGAACGGGCAAGCCCTGCGCGAGCACCGAACTTTCCAGCGCGACGACGGGCCGGCCGGCGGCGAGGGCGTCGGCCACCGGTTGGAGCACGCGGACGATGTCGCCGCTCAGGGAGCCGCCGGGGTGCTCGGAGCGCGCCGAGGCCAGGCCCGCACGATGGCCACGCCCATGTGGGCCATCATCACGTGCGCCTCATTGTCGATGACGTAGCGCTCGTCCTTGTTCTCCTTCGTCAGCACGCAGTACGCCACGCGCGACTGCAGCGGGAACAGGCCGCATTCCGTGCGCACCTGGTTGGTCTCTCCGGATTTGCGCGGAACGTTGAGCCCCGTGACGTAGCGCTGGAGCTTCTCATAATTCTCGTTGTGCGCGAGGATGTGCATCATCGCACTGTCCGCCTTCGGGCTCACCGCCTTGCCGTCGGCCAGGAGCGCGAAGAGACGCGCCATTTCGTTCGGCGTCGTGACGCCCAGTCCGTACTTGACGGAGCTGTCCATCGCGACGCTCGAGTTCCGCAGGAAGCTCTTGGAATGGACCTTCGAGTGCGGCAGCCCAAGCTTCTCCATCTTGTCCCAGACGCGGCGGATGATGATGCGGTCCAGCAGCAGGTTCGTCGCGGTGTTGTCGCTGATGGTCGTCATCAGCCACGCCGCATCGCGGATGGTGATGCTGGCGTTGTCGTGGAGGTGCTGGAGCATCCCCGAACCGCCCACCTTGTCGATCTTCAGGACGTTGATCGGATCGTCGAGCGACAGCATGCCCTTGTCCACCAGGTCGTACACGGTGACGAGGATGGGCACCTTGATCAGGCTGGCGGTGGGAAATGTCTCGTCGCCGCGCCGCTCGAGGCGCTCGCCCGTATCGATGTTGTGCACCGTGTAGCCCACGATTCCACGATGCCCGTTGGCAAGCGAATCCAAGGTGCGATGCAGTGCGGCCAAGTCGGCGCGCTGGGGCGACGCGGGCGACGCAGCGCCGCTTGCGCCCTGGCCTCCAGCGCATCCCGCGGGCGCAGCCAGCGCCACGAGCAGCAGGAGGCGCCTGGCCAATTCCTTCATCGCGTTTCGTGCGGCTCGGCGTCCGGCAGGTCTTCGGCGCGCGTGGATTCCAGGAGGTCGCGCTCCTTTGACGTCGGATCATACACGGCGACGACGCGAATCACTTCGCCGAGATAGGCGTCGAAGGTTTTCACCTTGCCCTGCGCGACATGGATCTCGTGTCCGTCCTCGAAGCGGAGGACCACGGCTGGGTGATCGACGTTGACGTACGCTTTCCTGAGCTTGGTTGCGGCTGGGGGCATTGTCTCGTGTGATTGTTGGTCGCCGCGTCATCGCGCGAGAATTTGTCGTCCTGAGCGTAGTCGAGGGACCTGCCAATAGATTGTCGTCCCGAGCGTAGTCGAGGGACCTGCCAATTGATTGTCGTCCCGAGCGTAGTCGAGGGACCTGCCAATTGATTGTCGTCCCGAGCGTAGTCGAGGG
>JANOIJ010000053.1:0-1745 GCA_031407575.1 Gemmatimonadaceae bacterium
GGAGTCTATTCCGTGAAGCCCTCTCCGGAGTCACCCACCACGTGCAGGAATTCGAGCTGATCGAGCGCGTGCGGGCCGGTGACATGGCTGCGGCACGCGAGCTCTACGACACACATATCGGCGCCGTCCATCGCCTCGCCATGCGCATGACCGGCGACGAGGTGCTGGCCCAGGATGCCACGCAAGTCGCGTTCATCCGGGCGTTCCGCTCGCTCGGCCGCTTCCGCGGGGAGGCTTCGTTCGGGACATGGGTCCACCGCATCACCGTGTCGGCAACGCTCAACGTCATCAAGGCGCGCAAGCGGTGGCACGCACGAAGTGCGGCGATCGAGGAAGCGGCGGACGTCGCGCAGCACAGCGCCGAACCGGACGTCGTGCTCAAGGAACGGCTGCACGCCGCCATCGACGCGCTGCCGGAGATCTATAGAATCGTATTTGTGTTGTACGTCGTGGAAGGATTCAATCACGCCGAGATCGGCGCGCGGCTCGCGATTCCCGTTGGTACGTCGAAGGCGAGACTGTCCGTGGCGCGCTCGAAGCTGCGGGTCGCGCTGCGCGAATTTGAAGGAGAGTGGGCCAGTGCATGACGACGACGTGAAGTTCGACGAGTTCCTGAGGCAGGCGGCGAAGGACTACAACGCGCCGGTTCCACCGCCGACGGACGCGATCTGGGCGGCCATCGAGCCGGACGTCACGCAGGCGATCGGGGGGAAGAGCAGATCCTTCGCTTCGCTCAGGATGACAACGTGGGCCGGCCTTGGCATCGCGGCCACGCTCGTGATCGGCGTCGCAGTGGGACGCTGGACGGCACAGAAGCCGGACGTCGCAGCAACTGCGCCGGTCAGCGTGGCTGCGAACGACTCGGCCAGCGACAACGTGCGTGCACGCACGGTGGCGCTCGATCACCTCGCCGACGCGGAAGTCTTTCTCACCGGCGTGCGCGCGGATCTCAAGTCGGGACAGGCGGATGAAGAACGCGCCGAGCGCAGCCGCGACCTGCTCGTACGGACGCGCGTGCTGCTGGGCGCGGCGCCCAATCGCTCGCCGGATGTGGAGCGGTTGCTCGAGGACCTCGAGCTCCTGCTCGCTGAAATCGCCGCACTGCCGCAGTCACGCGGCACGATGGACCGAACGCTTCTCGATGAATCGATGCGAGACGGGAACCTCATCCCACGCATCCGCGCCACTTTGCCGGCCCGCATGGCCGGCGCTTGAATGGAGAGCGACATGAAGGTGATGCTCATTGCAGTCTCGCTCGCGGCCACGCTCGCCGCGCAGTCGGCCAGCGCCGCCGCCCCCGGCGAACGGCCGTTCGCCCCCGTGCCGCGCGCGGCGTGGGCAGATGTCGATCCGGCTGATTCGCTCTACCGCGCGGCACGTCGCGCGCTGACGCAGAAGGACTATGAATCGGCGGCGAAGATGTTCGACGCCGTTGTGTCCCGCTTTCCTCGCTCGGAGTACGCGCCCGACGCACTCTACTGGAAAGGCTTTGCGCTCTATCGCAACGGAAGTCTCGCCGACGCGGCCGATGCGCTCGAGGCGCAGGCAAAGCGCTACCCGCAGGCCGCCACGCGCGGCGATGCCGCGGCGCTCCTCATCGAGGTCAAGGGACAACTCGCGCAACGTGGCGATGCATCGGCTCGACAGGACGTCAACAAGGTGGCGGACAAAACCGGCAAGGGCTGCGAGGACATGGAGATGCAGACCGCGGCCCTCAACGCCCTTCAGCAGATGGACCCCGAGCG
>JANOIJ010000139.1:0-3825 GCA_031407575.1 Gemmatimonadaceae bacterium
GTCGCGTAGCTATGGCGCAGAGTGTGAACGGTCGCGTGCTTCTCGATGCGCGTGCCCCGAAGCGCCGCCGTGAACGTCTTCTGCAACGTGGTCTCGTGGAGCGCTGTCTTGCCGTGGGTTGGCACGAACAGATACTTCGTAGCAGACGCCGGTCGCTCGCTCTTCCAGTACTGCCGCAAGCGAGCGAGCAACGGCCGTGGCAGCGTTACTCCTCGATCTTTTGCGCCCTTCCCATCACGAACCCACACGACCAAACGCTGACTATCCATGTCCTCGGTTTGCAGCGAAAGCCCTTCTCCAATCCGCAAGCCCAGGGCGTAGATCGTGGTCAGCGCCATGCGCCGCACGGGATGCTGAACGGCTTGCAGCAAGGCGCGCACTTCCGCGCGGCTCAAGACGATCGGCAATCGCTTCGGCATGTTGACGCGTAAAAGCTCGAACACCTTCCAGTCCCGTTGCAGTGTGTGGATGCAGAAGAACCGCACCGCGTACATGGCCACGTTGACGCTCGACGGCGCCAGCTTCCTCTCCTCGCGCAGGTAAAGGAAGTACGTGCGCACGTGCTCGTCGGTCAGCGTTTCGGGCTCCACGCTCGCCCATTCGACGAACTGTCGAGTCGCAAGCAGATACCCCTCCTGCGTCCGGGAACGCATGTCCCGCAGCCGCAGGTCTTCGCTCATTCGCTCCCGCCAATTCTTTAGAGTAATCATCACGCTCTCCTGGTCTGCGCGGCGAACACTGCGTTGCCGAGCCTGACCGAGCGTGATGCACTTTCTAAGAGCCGCGTTATCTGGCAGACTGCAGACGTGCTACCGGACCTCGAATACTGCGAGAGAGAGGCGCCGTGTCAGTCCGCCTCCGGGAGCTACCGCGCCTGGCGCGGTTTCGTTCAACTGAGCGTTGAAGCAGACAATCGCCGTCGGTCGCCCTGCGGGCTCCCTCTGGCGCTTGCAGCTTAACGCCGGTACGTTAGGCGCTCGCAAGCTTCTTGCGCGGAGCGAGCGCGCTGGCGATCTCTCGACGCGTTGCGCCGGCGGCCAGAAGTCCGTGAACGAGGAGGTCGAGTGAAACTGTCGGATCGCCAGCCTCCATCTTCGCGACGCGGGACTGACTAGATTTCATCCGTTTGGCGAGGTCGGTCTGTGTCAACTTGTGTCGCTCCCGGGCCTTTCTCAATTTCGAACCGAGGGACAGCTTCATGTCGACCAGTTCGTCTTCGACGTCACTCAGACCGAGGAACTCGGACGCCGAACCAACGGTCCATCCTGCTCGCTCCAGACGCTTGCGCTTGGCTCTTTCCATTTCAGGTTTCTCCTCGTGTAGCTTCGTCGTAGGAGCGGAGGCG
The DNA here is from genome assembly GCA_031407575.1 of Gemmatimonadaceae bacterium. Taxonomy (GTDB): domain Bacteria; phylum Gemmatimonadota; class Gemmatimonadetes; order Gemmatimonadales; family Gemmatimonadaceae; genus AG11. Next base: position 1,346 of record JANOIJ010000139.1, read on the forward strand.
TTTCTGACTGTTGACTATGACCTGCTTAGGCGTGGCTTGCGTCGTCTTCGAGAACACATCCGCAATCACGATCGCGTCTGAGTCGATGCGGCAGATGATTCGCCACGTTCGGTTCGCGTCCGGAATTCGCAACTCATGACATCGGGTACCGATCGTCGGCATGGGTCTCGAATGAGGCATCTCGAGGTTTTCGCCGCGTTGAAGTCTCCGAAGCAAGAAACCCGCCTCTACCCGCGCGTTCGCTGTCAGCGGAGGCGTCTTCACTTCTCCGCTGAGCCAGACCAGCGGCTTGTCCTTCGGAGACACATCCGCACTGTATGTCAGAACGGACATGTGTGCAAGGCGGCGCCTAACTCCGCGTTGAAGCTGACGCATTTCCCACCGGTCAGGTCCTGCCTCGCAGCCGTGGTGAAGTACCACGGCCGCGGTCTTGTCGACCGCAGCCTTTCCGTGGTCTGCTACCAGCGCAGCTTAACGCCAATCCGTTAGGCCGTCGCATGAACGCCACCCTCGATGTACTTGACCAAGCTCACCCTCCTGAAGCAGCGCGTGTGCTTCCGCCGATTGCGCTTCGTTGCGATAGGCTGCTCTCGTAGATCATGAATCATACTCACTCCGTTCCATGAATCGCGCGACCATCACCCCGGCGTCAGTCGTCAACGCGATCTGCGAGGACGTTGTGGGTCCCGCCTTGGTCGACATCGGGTTCACATCCGTCGGCACTCGACGCTGGGCGCGCGACCGCGCTGCTCTCGTCACAGACCTCTTCGAGTTTCAAGCCCTGAAGGGCGCCGTCCTCTCTCCGCGTTGGGGATTCTCGCTATCCTTCGTCCCGTCCGTTCGTGCAGGACGCCTCTGCTGGCATCGCACGTTGAACTCAGTCAAGTTCGACCTCGTCGACGATCCAGTTGATGTACTCTCCGATGCGGAACTCGCAGCGTTCCAGGTGCCCACTCTGCACGGGCCAGAAGCGCTTCGCGATTCGTGCAGTCGCGTTGTTCCTCTCGCCGCATCCTCTGCGAGCGCGTTTTGGGCACGCGTCACGGCTGCATCGGATCTCCTTGCCGTATGCGCATTCCTTAAGAATCGGACTTGTCACCGGTTCGACTTCGACAACTATCCTCAGCAGTCGCTCGCCCATGCCTACCTGCTCGCGCGCCTCGGCCAGCTCGAGCTCGCACAAGATGAACTTTGTAGAACTGCCGTCTGGGCCGATGCTGAAGCGCCCCTACGAAACGACCTCCAACGCTCGATGCTGGAAGCCGCTTGCTTCAGTGCCGCTGATTCCCACTGACGCAATCCGCAACATTTGAAACTATGAGCACTTCTCCGGCCGGGACGTAAGCGCGCGGAGTAGAGAGGCGGGTTTTGGGTCCGACTCGAGAAGTGCGTGAGTTGAACAAGCCCGGTCGGGCTCGGCAAGGGCTATGCAGATTGGTCGGTTCGCCAGTGCGCGAGAGCAGGGCAACGATCCTCCGTTGAGCCCGGGCGGCAGGCTCTTTGGGGCTTGAGCGGGTGGATATCGGATTCAAGAAGGCGATGAAGCTGTCCGCTCAAGTGGTGCCGGGCGAGCAATCCCGGTTGCCGGACAAAGGCAGGCCACACCGCGTTCAGGATGCAGTCGATCGATGGCTCGATAGCCGTGTCGCTACGGAGCATGACGTGCCTCGGGTGGTGCTCGCGCTTCTGCAGCGAGGGGCTGATGCTCGAGCTGGCCGCCGCAGTTCGGGCAAAGCGATGGGTCTCGTCCCGTCAGGTGTACGAGCGCCTCTTGCCAGGTCTTGAGTCGCGCGATGTTCAGCCGGGCTTGCTCGGAGCCAGAACACCTGAGTGCTTCGCGCGCCCGCTGCAACTGTTCGTCAGCTGCGGCCGCGTAGAGTCCGTAGTGCCGGATCTTCTGGAAGCCTTTCGGTAGGACGTGTTGCAGAAATCGGCGCAGAAACTGAGGCGGCGGGAGCGAGATGGCCTTGCCGTTCTTGGTCCGAAAGGTGACGAGTTCTTGGGAAATACTGACGAAGCGGCTGTTGGAGATAGCCACCCGGTGCGTGTAGCGGCCCAGGTATTTCAGGACGTGCTCGGCATGCCGAAACGCCTTCTTCACGTACACAACCCAGTTGTGCTGCTTGAGTCGCCGCAGCAGCTGCTCGAGAGCGGCGCTCGTTCCGGGTAGCTTGCCTCGCTTATGCGCCTCGCGGAGCACAGTCAGCATCTTGCCGCAGAGCAGATCGCCCATCACCTCCACTGGGAAGAGATACTTGAGGCTCATCGACTTCCAGCCGGACTCGGTGAGCCCTCCGGCGCTGACGATGGCGTGCACGTGGGGATGGTAGTGCAGCTCCCGGGTCCAGGTGTGTAGCACCAAGGTGATGCCGAGCGTCGCCTTGACTCGACTGCGCGCGAGCTCCTGCAACGTAGCGCTGGCCGCCTGAAGTAGCGCGTCGTACACCACGCGCGGGGCTCGTTGTGCGAGCGGGCGCAGC
>JANOIJ010000165.1:0-30993 GCA_031407575.1 Gemmatimonadaceae bacterium
GACCCTGCTTGGGACGACCTCTCCGGTCTCAGATCCGCAAACTCTGATCCGGATTGATACACGTGACGAATCCGAACTCCCGTCGAGTCACGCTTCCTTCGTCGTCAAGCGTTGCCGCCTACGGCGCGCAGCAGTGCGAGCCCACGTGGCTGAACGTGCCTGTGTGCGGGAGTGAAAACCTGACGCCACTCTGCGCTGCGTACGAACACATCAACGATCGTAGGATCAAACTGCTCGCCTTGGAGCTTTAGCAGCTCGGAGCGGACGTCGACCTCGGACAGCGCTCCTCGGTAGGGACGAACAGTGGTCATCGCATCAATGGTATCAGCGACCATGATGATACGCGATGCTAGCGGAATCGCTTCACCGCTTATGCCGTCGGGATAGCCCGCGCCGCTCCAGCGTTCGTGATGGTGTCTGATTGCCGGTACGAATTCCGTTAGACGCGTCATTGTCGCAACTAATTCCGCGCCGTCTACGGGATGTTCCTTCATTATCGCCCATTCATCTAGGCTTAGCTTTTCAGTCTTTCGCAGGATCGGTCCATACTTCTCGTGAATCTTTCCAACATCGTGCAGTAGCGCCGCAGTGCCAATCTTCTCGACTTCGCGGTCGTTCAAGCCAAGTGATCGCGATATCAGCGTAGCATAGTGACTCACTCGCCGAGAGTGGCCCGATGTGTACGGATCGCGAGCCTCGATCGATTTAATCATTAGCTCAAGCAACTCACGATTGGTCTGTGCCAGATCGACAGTAGTTTTTGCCCAGTGACGAAAGCCAACGAGGGGAATCCACAGCAACGCAGCGGCAATCGGGCCAAAGTCGCGGTAGACGTAAGCGAAACCAAATGTTACGGGCGCCGCGATCAGGTCAAGCCCCAAGCTTGGAGCGTGGTTCTCGCGCCATACCTCAACAATACGCCTACCGCTTGAGAGAGCGATCACGGTCGAAGTCAGCGCGATGTTCAAGCTTACGGAAAGCGCGTATGCACCCAATGCTGCCCACCCAAAAGCTTTCGTTAGAACGGAGATATCGTCCGGTGCTTCAAGAAAGGAGCGCCCCCCGAGAGCGCGATATGCCAGAATCGTAAGAGAGAAAACAATGACGAACTGAGAGATATTGAAGACTATCTTGATGGCGCTCGTCCGCATTCTTACTCCATCTGCGGCGCGAAGCAACCCGATAACCGCAACTGTCGTCCAATGCGGAACCACAAGCGCCATCGCCATGTACGGGATAAAGGCGATCGAGGTGGTTGCCGACTGGGGCAAAAGAAATGCCCATGCCTCGCCAATGATCGCCAGCAGCGTAAGAAGCCCGAGCGCGGTCCATGCACCCTCTGGGAAGCCAGCGGCGCTCGTGCCTAGAATTGCGACAGAGATCGCCGCGGCGAATGTTACCGCCGCTACAAACGTGCGCGTGCGCGGCTCGAACCTCGAACCGACTGGCACGCGCGATGTGGTCTTTCCACTGACAGTATTTTCTTGATGCTGACCCATGCTCGAACCTTGGCTGCACTTAGACACTTCTCATCCGCTCGCTTCAAGCGCGGCGGAGATGCCCTCTACCACAAACGCCCTTCATTCCAATGGCATCAACCGCGCCCGTTAGTCCGCGGCAGCTATCATGCTTACGTCCAAATTACGTAGCCTGATGAGCAAAAATTGATCAGCCAGTTTAACATGAGCGTCACCTCCCTTAGGGTGGTCGCAGCACGTGTCAGGATTGACAGTGCGCGCCGATTCCTGGTTGGCTCCGCTCCGCTCGGGTAACGGCCTACATCCTTCCGCTGCGCTCGCTCTGCGTTTGGTAGAGGTACATCATCGCGCCAATTCTACTACTTGTTAACCAAGCACTTGCCGAAACGTGTCTTGGCACAGGTTTCTACAGCCCCACCCACCTATTCGTGGCATCCAAAACCGCCAATACACTTGCCGTCTCCACCCCATCCTTCACTTCAGCACTTCCCGTCAGCAGCGCCGACTCGCGTCCGAATCGCGTCGTGAGCGCAACGAACACGAACTCGCGGTCAAACGCCTCGATCAGCTTCGCGCCCTCGAACACCAACGCCCGACCTCCAGCGTCTGCCTGTTGCACCGCCGCAATCGCAGCGCGCGACGCCGTGTCCAATCGCAGTCGGTCGCTCTCCATGCCGGATGCCTCGCCCACGAACACGTCGTCGCCCTGACGGATCGTCACGCGGCAGCTGATGCCGCTCGCACGTGAGCGACGAACCTCCACATCCTCGAAATACAGGCGGCGCTTCGTCGACTTGGCCATCGGCGGCTCGTCGGGCAGGAGGGGAAGGGAGATCCCGATCGGTGGCGTCATCCGTGCCGCGCGGATCGCATCCGCCGCCGGTCCCTCGCTCGTCGCAACCGAGATCTTCTTGTGGCTCACGCGCATCCCGAGCTGCGCCAGTAGCGCGCTCTCCACGTTGCGCACGGTCTGCTTCGGCGACACGGAGGTCGTCGTCAGCACGTGCACCTCGGAGACCTCCCCGCTCGCGTCGGAGATGATCCGCACATTCAACACACCAGGCAACGTGCCCAGCAGCTCCTCGGCACGCTGAATCGGCAGCACAGTCCCCGCAATGGAGGGCTCGCCGTCGACTGCACGTGCGGGGGCTGAGGCGGGGGCGTTGGAGGGCTTCGCCGACACCGTCAACAATTCTGTTTTTGAGGAGAGGCCGTGAACCGTTGGAGATCTTCACGTCGCCAGCGGGGAGCTGGCAGGATGTCGCACCGGCCTCGATGCGCCATGAGTCCCACACGGATACTTAGGAATCTTTAAGCGTACACACGACTAGTCAAGTGAATAATCCAGCTCCGGAAGACGATACTCCTTGATCTTCCGATACAGCGTTCGCTCTCCGATACCGAGCAAGTCCGCCGCGCGACGACGATTCCCCCGGGTCTCCTTCAACGCCGCCAGGATCACCGACCGCTCGACTTCCGTCATCTTCGTACCCGGAACTATCGATACGACGTTTGGCGGGGGTGTTTCGTCACGAGGACCGATCGCACTCACCGCGCCTCCTGCTCCGGACCCCGGGGCGAGCACCGCGCCGATGAACCCCCGCGGCGCTGGCGCGCGCTCCCGGTCGTCATCGATCCGCCGTCGCAATTCCTCCATCTGCAGCTTGAGTTCCAGCAAGCTGCGCAGGATGAATTCCAGCTCGCGCCCATCCGCCTGACTCGCCGCAAAGGTGCCTGCTCCCACACGCACGGGCATCAGGCGTGCGCTCCCACCCTCTCGAATCTGCCGAGGCAGGTCGTCGGGCCCCAGCTCACGCCCATGGGAAAGCACCACCATGCTCTCGACGAGGTTCCGCAGCTCGCGCACGTTGCCGGGCCAGGGATACCGCATCAGCATCTCCATCGCATCGGCCGAGATGCCCGGAAACTGACGCTCGTGCTGCGTCGTGAAATCGCGGATGAAGCGGCGGACCAGGATCGATATGTCGGCCTGCCGCGCGCGCAGGGGCGGCAGGTAGATGCTCAGGACGTTCAGGCGGTAGTAGAGGTCGGCGCGGAACGTTCCCTCCTCCACGTGCTCGCGCAGCGGCCGGTTGGTCGCCGTGATCACGCGCACGTTGATGGAAATGGACGTCACGCCGCCAACGCGCGTGAACTCCCGCTCCTCCAGCACGCGCAGCAGCTTCACCTGCGTGGACTGCGGGATTTCGCCGATCTCGTCCAGGAACAGGGTTCCGCCGTCTGCCAGCTCGAACCGCCCCAGGCGGCGCTCCGCCGCCCCCGTGAAGGCGCCCTTCTCGTGACCGAACAACTCGCTCTCGAGCAGGCTTTCCGGCAACGCACCGACATTGACGGCAATGAACGGCTTGTTTCGCCGCGGACCGAGTGAGGCGAGCGCCCGCGCCACGAGCTCCTTGCCCGTGCCGCTCTCACCTTCGATGAGCACCGTGCTGCTCACCGGCGCCATCTGCTCGACCTTCACCATCACCTCGCGCAGTGGCTCGCTCTCGCCGATGAGGCCCGTGGCCTCCTGGAGCGCATGCCGCTCCACGATGCGCCGGATGTCGAGCGACACGTCGTCGACCTTGAGGGGCTTGGCGAAAACCTCCACGTAGCCCTGCGCGCGCAGCGCCTCGCGGGCGCCCGCATCGTCCTGCGCAACGAGCCCGACGACGGGGGTCCCAGCCCACACGAGCTCGCGCACGAGGGCGATGTTCGCGGCGTCGGTGAGCTCTCCGGTGATAACCACGAGGTCCGCGTCCGCTCGACGGATTTCTGCCCGCACATCATCCAGCGGCGAGACGATCGACGTCTCGACGCCGTCGGCCTCGAACCGTGCATTGAGCCTGACCGCCGGCTCGACGTCGTGGAGCGTGATGAGGATCTTCACGCGCTGTGGTCGGTCGGCGTGCCGCGGAGAATGGCCAGCGCATGCGAGAGGATGGGGTCCAGCGCGGCCAGCGATTCCGTCACGCCCGAGGTGGAGCCGGGCAGGTTCACGATGAGCGTCCTCGCGCGGACGCCCGCGACGCCACGGCCCAGCGCGGCGCGGGGAAAGCGCTGCCCGGTGACCCATCGGATGCGTTCGGCGACGCCTGGCGCGTCGCGCTCGATCACGGCGCGCGTCGCCTCAGGGGTCACGTCGCGCGCGCTGAGCCCGGTGCCGCCCGTCGTGAGTACGAGGTCGGCGACGTCGTTGTCACACCACACAAGCAACTCACGAACGATGGCCACCGTCTCGTCGGGAACCATGGCGCGCGCCGCGAGGGTCCCGGACTGCGCCGCAACCCACGCAGCCGCCGCGTCGCCGCTGGTGTCGGCACGCTCGCCTTTCGAGCCGGCGTCGGAGATGGTGAGAATCGCTACTCGCATGGATCTGGCGGTCTACAGATGCGACGCGTTCTTGTAGAACGGCGGCTTTGCGACCGTCGCAGGCACCCGCCTGCCGCGGATCTCGATCTCGAACGACGTCCCGTCCTTTGCGCCTCGCGCTGGCAGGTAGCACGTGCCGATCGGGATGCCCAGCGTGGGACTCATCGTTCCGCTACACACGATGCCGCTCGGCTGGCCGTCGAAGAACACCGGATAGCCGTGCCGTGGAAAGTTGCGGTCCTGCATCGTGAAGCCCACGAGCTTCCTCTGGACGCCCTGCTCCTTCTGCTTCACCAGCACATCTCGTCCGACGAACTCGCCCTTGGGCAGCTTGACGAGCCACGCCAGGTTGGCCTCCAGCGGCGTGACCGTGTCGTCGATGTCGTTGCCGTAGAGCGCCATGCCCATCTCGAGGCGCAGCGTGTCCCGCGCGCCGAGTCCCGCCGGCGTGATCTGGCCGGTGGCCATGAGGGCGTTCCAGAGCGGAATGGCGACGTCGCCGTAGATGTACAGCTCGAAGCCGTCCTCGCCCGTGTATCCCGTACGCGAGACGATGGCCTTCTGCCCCGCCACGGTGCCCTCGGCAAAGTGGTAGTACTTGATGGTCGCGAGATCGACATCGGTGAGCGGCTGCAGGATCGCCGCGGTCTTGGGCCCCTGCACCGCGAGCAGCGTCATCTCATCCGTGGCGTCGTGCATCGTGACGCCGAACCGCTCGGCATGACGCGCGATGTGCTTGAAGTCCTTCGGTGCGTTGCTGGCGTTGACGACCATCAGGATGCGGTCGGCAAATCGGTAGACGAGGCAATCGTCTTCGATGGTGCCGCGATCGTTGAGGATCGTGGAATAGTGCACCTGCCCAACAGCAAGCGCGGCGACGTTGTTCGTCGTCACGTAGTTCACGAAGTCGACGGCACGCTCGCCATTGATCCAGAACTCGCCCATGTGCGAGACGTCAAAGATGCCGCAGCCCTCGCGCACCGCCTTGTGTTCGGCGGTGATGCCGCCGGGATACTGCACGGGCATCTCGTAACCAGCGAACGGCACGATCTTGGCCCCGAGTGCGACGTGAATCTCGTGCAGGGGCGTGCGTTTCAGTGGAGCGGACGTCGCGTCGGCCATGTGAGTCGATCTGCGGGTTGAGGGAACCGGAGAATATGCGCGAACGGCACGGCCGGATGCCAGCGCGGCAGTTGTGCGCCACTCACACGCGGCACGGGCGTTGCCAACACTGGCGACATCACCCTTCACCGGACACCTCGACCATGCACCTGGCCAAGCGACAGCAGTGGCTCCTTATTGCGGCGGCGGCGAGCGCGGCCGCAGCACCCCTCGCCGAGCGCGTCCTGGTGGCGGCCTGGCGCGGCGTGACGAATGAGGAGCCGCCCGACGATCCGGCTGGGCCGAATGTGGACTGGGGTCGCGCCATCGCATGGACTGCCGGGGCAGCGATGATCGTTGCCGTGGCTCAGGTGGTGGCGCGTCGCGGCGCGGCGCTCGCGTGGGAGCGCGTGACCGGGGAGGCACCACCGCGCCCGGCGCGACGCAAGCTCAAGCTCAAGCGCGCATAGCTGGCGTCGAGTGTCGAGCCGGATATCATTTGATCACAACCCCAACACGACGGACACGTGATCAGAACCTGCCGCTTCGCCCTCTTCCTCGCCGCCGCGCTCGCGGGCTGCCAGTCGACGCCGTCTGAGAAGCCCTCCGCGGCCGCCGCCCCGAGCGCGCCGAACCAGCTCGCCGCCGCGGAGCGATCCGCCGGTTGGCGCCTGTTGTTCGACGGCAAAACGTTCGCGGGCTGGCGAGGGCTCGGCTATGACAGCGTGCCGTCGGCGCACTGGAAGATCGTGGATGGCTCGATCGCGAAGGTCGCGAGCGGGAACGTGGCGAAGATGCCAGACGGACAGCCAGCCCGCGGCGGCGACCTCATGACGACCGAGGCGTTCCGCGACTTCGACCTGATGTTCGACTGGAAGGTCGCGCCAGGATCGAACAGCGGATTGAAGTACAACGTCTCGGAGGCGATGTCCACGAAGTCGGCGAACCACGCCGCGCTCGGCTTCGAGTATCAGGTGCTGGACGACGCGCTCAACAACGACAACAAGATTCCCTCGCATCGCGCCGGCTCGCTGTACGACCTGATTCCCTCGGACGCGACCTCGCACCTGCGACCCGTTGGCGAATGGAACACGTCACGGGTCGTGGTGCGCGGAAGTCACGGGGAGCACTGGCTCAACGGCACGATGGTGGTGTCGTACGACCTTGGCTCGGCGCGCATGGACTCGCTGCTCAACGCGAGCAAGTACCGCACGATCGCGGGATTCGGCGATCGCCGCACGGGCCACATCGTCCTTCAGGATCACAACGATGCGGCCTGGTTCCGGAACATCAAGTTGCGTGCGCTCACGCCGTAGGAGCGGGAAAAAGCAGGTCCCTCGACTTCGCTCGGGACGACAGTGAAAAAGCAGGTCCCTCGACTACGCTCGGGACGACAATCGCACGCTCGGGACGACAACTACGGTCTTGTGCGTACGGGCGGCAGCGGTTTGGAGCGATCTTCGTAGGGACGCAAATTCCAGTCGAAGAACGTCCACGTGCGGCTCCATGAGTCGATCTGCTCCGGCGAATCCACGCGCTCGAGCGTGACGGGATCCACCCGCCGGCTGAACGCATGGCCGACGGAGCCGCCCCACGGAGCGGGATCCTTGTAGATCTTCGTCTCCGCCAGGTCCGGCTTCAGCGCGCGCAGCGTGTACACCATCTGCTGGTCTTCGACGAAGTTCACGTCCTCGTCGTTGGTTGCGACATGCACGAGAATCGGGACCTTGAGGTTCTCGACGTGGAACACCGGTGAGCGCTTGATGTATTCCTCGCGCTTCTCGAACGGCAGGCCGAGCACGTCCTTCTCCGCCGCAAAGTCGCGCTGGTAGCTCGGGCCCTTGTACGAGAGACGGAAGAACAGGTTCGTCACCGGCACGATCGCCGCACCTGCCTTGAACGGCTGCTCGCCGCGAAAGAGCGTGTGCGCCGTAATGAATCCACCGTGGCTCCATCCCATCATGCCGAGTCGATCGGCGTCCACATATGGCAGCGTCGCGAGATAGTCCACGGCGGAGATTGCGTCGTCCACTTCCTTGCCGCCGTAGTCGATGGCTTCGTAGTGCTCGAGACCGTAGCCCGTGCTGCCACGATAGTCGGGCGTGATGATGACATATCCACGCTCGACTGCCTCGCGCACGAACGGGAACATCGCCGTGCCCCAGTCGCCGTGAACGCCGCCGTGGACCCACACCATGGCGGCGTGTCCCTTGGCGCCCCGCTTGGCCAGCGGCGCGAAGAGATACGCGGGCACCTCTCGACCATCCGCGCGACTCTTGTACGTCACCTTGCGAAACTCCATGACGCCAGCGCTGCGGGCGACGTAGATGCTGTCAGTGCGCCGCTTGGCGACGATCTGTTGCTCGATGCCTCGGCGAGGCAGGTCCTCGAACCGGTTGCTCACGTAGAGCAGCGCGGCGCGAGCGGATTCGACGACGGGACCCGGTCGGGCCGTGGCGGCTTGCGTCTGCGCGTGGAGCGCGCCTGGCGCGGAGACGAGCGCTGCGACGACGACCGAACGAAGGAAGCCTGATGACACGGGCGTTCTCCTGAGAGATGGCGTGGCGGATGGGATGCGTTCACGCTGTCGTGGGGGCAATGATCTCGCTCCCGTGATGCAGGTCGCAATCTATACATTCAGGCGGGTCCATCGGCTCCGACGCCCACCTTCTCCACGACACGTCATGTCCCCTCGTCGCTCGCTTCGTCAAAGTTTTGCTGCTCGCCTGCGGACGTCGCTCGTTCTCCTCGCGCTGTCCGCGTCGCCACTGTTGGCGCAGCGCACGGTCGTTCCTGACACCGCTGCCGCGAAGCCCACAGCGAAACCGCCCGCAAAGTCGACAGTCGCGGCATCGCCGAAACCGTCGCCACGCGAGCCTGCGCTCCGCAAGCAGGAGCTGCGTGCGGACGACGGCCACATCCTCGTCTTCTGGGAGAAGCGGCCCGCGTCGAAACCGAAGGGCGAAATCCTCCTGCTGCATGGCAGGACATGGAGCGCGCTACCGAACTTCGACCTGCATGCGCCGGGACAGAACGTGTCGCTCATGAATGCACTCGTTGCCGAGGGGTATACCGTGTTCGCATTGGACCAGCGTGGCTACGGCGCGACGGGACGCGACGCGAGCGGATGGCTCACACCCAATCGCGCCGCCGATGATGTCGCGGCGCTGACCGATTGGGTCGCCGCGCATTCGCCGGCATTTCGCCGGCCAACGGTACTCGGCTACTCGCGCGGCTCGGCGACGGCGATGCTCGCCGCGCAGAAGTACCCGAAGCGGATGGCGGGACTGATCATGTACGGCCCGTATTACAGCATCACGAAGCGGCCCGAGGCGGTGGAAGACCCGCGTGTTCCCCCGCGCGCACGCACATCGGATACGGCAGCGGCGGAGGACTTCATCACGCCCGACTCCACGCCGGCAGGAGTGAAGGCGGCGTACGTGAAGGCAGCGACGTCCAGCGATCCCGTTCGCGTGGACTGGCGGCGCGAGGGACAGTTCGACGTGCTGAATCCCGCCGCAGTGCGCATCCCCACCTTGCTGATTCACGGCGAGCGCGATCCATACAGCGCCGAGGCGGACCTGCCCGCGTTCTTCGCGAAGCTTGGCACGATGGACAAGTGGTGGGTCGTGTTGGCGGGCGCGGACCACGTGGCCCATCTGGAGCGACAATCGGCGTTCGTCCACGCGTTGACGAGTTTCATGGAGCGTGGCCGGTAGCGTCCTTGTGCAGCAAAGCAGGTCCCTCGACTACGCTCGGGACGACAAAAAGCAGGTCCCTCGACTACGCTCGGGACGACAATGAGGATGGAAGCACGCGACGCGTGCGACGCACCAGCACGAACGTCGTGACGTTGTCCGGCCGGTCTTCCAGGCATTCGGCCATGATGACGAGTCCGTAGTACTTCGCGGCCCACGGCGCGGCGATGGCGGCCACCGAGGAATCGCGGCGGATGGATACCATCCGCGCGGCCCGCGCGGTGTCGAGCGCGTCCACGGGACGCATGAGCGGGTGCTCGGCGAGAAAGCGCGTGCACTGCTGAAGCGCGATCGAGTGGCTCAGCACTTCGCGCAGGTCCTCGATGACCGCGCTCGGCAGTCCGAGCAGGGCGAGGTGAATCGGGAGGTCGACCGTGCGCAGCGTCTCCAGCGACGTGAACTGGGCGAGCGCTTCGACCGCCTCGTGCACCGGACCTGCGATGAGGTTCACGATCGGAATGGCGGCGTAGTCCGCGTGTCCGTCCACGACCGACCGGACGGCGGCGTCAAACGTCGGACATGGCAACAACGCGATGGGGCCGTCCACCAACTGCTCGGCGGCGGCTTCGCTGAAGGCTCCGGTCTCTCCCTGAAACGCGACGATGGGGTGCATGAGGCAAGGTCGCCGTTTCGCCCCACTGGGCACAAGGAATTGCGCGAAGATTTCGCGTGGGAGACGTTGAGTATGCTCCACGCCGTCGCGCGATCTGGCGCAATCCGCGCCATGGAGTGCACTGTGTCCCAGGACCTATTCGGGAATTGCCAGATGCGGTTGGGCAGAGCGAGATCGAGCATGCGAATGAACGGCCGCGCGCGCGCGGAGGCTGCGCGCATGAGAGCCATGGCGCTGGCGCTCGCCGGCCTGTGCGCGAGCGCATGCGCGTCGAGCGCACCGAGCCCGCCGCGCGCGGCGCCGGTGGCTCTTCCGCCAGTCGCGGGGGAGATGCGGAGCCAGTCCGGTATCCACTATGTCGAGGTCGCCGAAGGACGCGGTGCGCAGGTGTCCCGTCTGCGCTGCGTGTATGCCCACTACACGGGCTGGCTCGTCGACGGCACGCAGTTCGAGACGTCGCGGAGCTCGAGCCAGGAAGGCATCGCCCCGGGTCCCGTCGCGTTCGTGCAGGGCACGGGCAAAGTGATGCCGGGCTGGGAGGCCGGCTTCGAGGGGATGCGCGCGGGAGGCAAGCGGCGGCTGTTCATCCCTTTCCGGCTCGCGTACGGTGCGAAAGGAAATCCACCGCTCATTCCCGCGCGGACGGACCTGGTGTTCGACGTCGAACTGCTGGCTGTGCAAGACGCCGTTCGCTCGCAGTGTCCGCCCCTCCGCAGCTAAGGCTCGCCGATCATGCCTGGCGCGCTGAGCGCCACTTGCCGCGCGTAAAATCCGGAAACTTCATCGGCGCGCTGCCCTTGGCCACTGACTTTTCCGAGAGCGGACCGGGGACGCTCCACGACGCCGCGTCGTAGACGTTGAAATCCGGCGCGAGCCCTTCGCGCATGCAGGTGACCAGCCGCCACGCCATGATGTAGTCCATGCCTCCGTGGCCGCCGGTACGGGCGCGCTCGCCCTGCTCCTTCCACCACGGGTGCTCGAACTCGGCCTTGTACGCGTCGATCGGTGCCCACGCGTGGTCGCGTCCGCGTCCCTCGACATAGATGCGCGGCGGGTAGTCCTCGAACAGCCCCTTCGTCCCCTCGATGCTGTTGATGCGGCTGTACGGACGCGGGCTCGAGACGTTGTGCTCGAGGCGAATCGTGCGTCCCTTGACCGTCTTGATGAGCGAACTGTTGAGATCACCGGTGACGTACTTCTCCTTCCAGCGCGGATCGTCCTTTTGAACGTGATCCTCACGCCACTTGGTGAGGCCGAGCTCCGGCGTGCTCATGGAGACCATGTAGTCGAAGCGATCGCCGCGATCGATGTCGAGATACCACGCGACCGGACCGAGTCCGTGCGTCGTGTAGAGGTTGCCATTGCGCTGCGTGTGCGCCGCGCGACGCCAGAGTCCCTCATCCTTCGTCTCGAAGAGGATGGCGCGCAAGTCGTGATTGTACGCTGCGGCACCATGCTTCAACTCGCCGAACAGGCCAGCGCGTGTCATCTGGAGAACCATCAACTCGTTGTAGCCGTAGTTGCAATTCTCCATCATGAGGCAGTGGCGCCGCGACTTCTCCGACGCGTCCACCAGCGCCCAGCAGTCTTCGACCGTCACGGCCGCTGGCACTTCCGTGGCCGCGTGCTTGCCGTTCTTCATCGCGGTGAGGCAGACGGGAACGTGCCAACGCCACGGCGTCGCCGTGTAGACGATATCCACGTCGTCGCGCGCGCAGAGCTTCTCGAAGTCGCGCTCGCCGCTCGTGTAGACCGCTGGCTCGTAGTCGTGGCCCGCCTTCTTCATCATCGCCTTCGCGCGCTCGACCTTGTCGGGCACGGTGTCGCACAACGCCGTGATCCGCACGTTGCCGACGCCGAGCAATTCGTTGAGCACGCTGCGGCCACGGAGGCCCGTGCCGACGATCCCGATGCGCACGACGTCGCGCGCTTCGAATTTCACGTCCATCATCGACACCGCGGCCGATGGAGGTGCGTCTTCCTCCAGCAAGCGTACGGGCTCGCCCGACGCGTCAGCCGGAAGTCCTATGTGCACGAGGCCGGCGACAGCTGCCGTCTTGATGAGATCGCGGCGAGAGATGCCCTGCGTGTCGTCGCTCATGTCAGCACTCATTGATCGCGGTGATTGGTGTTGTGCGTTGGACGCGACTCACCGAATACGCATCGCAGCAGGCCCGGGACGCGTGACGATGAACTCGGCGCCGGCATCCGCTGTTGGGAACTCCAGAGCATATGACCGGCGCCATGCCGCCGCAAACCGCTCGGCGTCGTCAGCGGCAACCAGCGCCCAGACGCTGCCGCCGAATCCCGCGCCGAATGCAGACGCGGCGTCGGCGCCAAGTGCGCGTGCTGACCGCGCCAGCGCAATCGTCTCCGGCACCTGGTTGCCCAGCAGCGTCTCGGCGCCGCGCTGCGAGCGGTCGACGAGCGTACCAACTGCCGCGAGGTCATGCCGCGCAAACGCATCCGCTGTGGCCGGGATGATGTCGAATGTCTCAGCGACGAACTGGTCCAGTCGCGCGACTAGTCTCGCAGCGCTGAAGTCGCTGCCCGTGTGCGTGGCCACCCGCGCCCGGATACGCGCCGCTGCGTCGGGCGCGCTCGCCACCGCGTCGCCCAGCGAGCCGTCGGTTCGTTGCTCCGACTCGTTCCACACTGCGAGGATCCGCTCCACCGCGAGCGACGCCTCGTTGTAGCGCAACAATGCACTCGCCGTCTTCGGCGCCGCGACGCCGCTGTAGGCGACGACAAAGGCGCGATCGCTCGGAAACACAATCTCGCGCTCGGCGCGGACAGGACAGAACGCGTACTGGCTGAGCATGCCCGCGCGACAGCAGAGAATCGCGGTTTGATCCTGGCTTCCACCGAGTGTGCCGACGCCGCGATCACCGGCAAGCGCGCCGAAGGGCCGCCCGTTCTCCACGGCGCCCAAGTAGTTGCCAAGCACCTCAGGCGAGGTGATGACGCCGCGATACCCCGCGTTCGCGGACAGCTGGTTCACCGCGTCGAGCGCGAGAAAGACCCCGATCACCAGCGCGCTCGAGCTGCTCATGCCCGAGGCGCCGGGCAGGTCGCTCTCGAATGCGATGTCTGCGCCCCGCTGCACAGCCGAGAAGTCGCGCGCGATGCGCGTGGCCACGGTGCTCACGTACGCGGACCAGTCGCCGGGCGCGGCCTCGTGCACGTCTCGCAGCGAAAGCTCGCGCATCTCGCCGCTCGCCACCGACATCGCGCGGACGCGGCTATCGTCCCGCGGCCGAGCCGCGAACACGAACCCGCGCTCCATGGCGCACAGCAGGCTGCGTCCGCCGGCGTAGTCGGTATGCTTGCCAAGGACTTCAATGCGACCTGGCGCGAAGATCAGGATGTCCGCCGCATCAGGATCCTGCGCGCACGTGCCGAGCGCGTCGCTGCATCGCGCGAGCATCGGCGCCTTTGCGCTCGACTCGGCATCGGATAGTCCGTGCTCCACGAGTATCGCCGCGAGGTCCATCATAAGCGCGGCACCACGTCACGCAACCGCTCCGCGACGGATGCGATGTCGCCTCGGCTCGACATGTCGAGCACGCCGTCGTGGAACGTCAACACGCGAAAGGCTACGCCGAGCTGGTCGCGCGCATACTGCACCGCGTCCTGAAGCTCCAGCTCTCCGCGGACGGACGGCGGTATCGCCCGGCAGGCCTGATAGATCTCCGGTGGGAGCGACCAGCTGTTCATGCCGATGAACACCTCGCTGCCGAGCGACGCGATCACGTCTTCGCTGGGCTTCTCGACGATCTGCGCGAGGTGACCCTGGGCATCGATTCGCACGACGGAGAACTTCGCGATGCGATGGGCGTCGATGTTGCCGAGCGCGACGAGGGCCTCACGCTCGAACACGGCCACGCCGGCGGTGCCGAGCGCCCGCAGCGCGCGAAGCGTGTGGACGGGATAGTAGTTGTCCGAGTTCACCACGATCACATGCTCACCCGCGGCGAACGATTCGGCGGCAGCAACGGCGTCAGCGGTGCCGAGCGGTGCGTGCTGGATGGCGAAGCTCACGCGGACGCGCGTGAGCTCGACGTCGCGCTGATAGTACTGGCGCACCTGGTCGTGCTCAGGCCCGATGACGAGGCAGACGTCCGTGATGCCGGCGTCGGCCAACGCGCTGATGATGTAGTCGAGGAACGGCCGGCCAATTGGGATCATGCCCTTCACGCCGGACTCTGCGGCGGTGGCCTGTGAATCGCTCAGTCCGGCGCGCGCATCCTGCTTGCGCATGCGCGAGCCCAGCCCTCGCGCGAGAATGACGGCTTTCGTGGTGTGGTGCGACAACGGCAAGTCACTCGCAAGTGGAAGATGGCGGGCGACGCGTCGCCGTCGGGCAAATGTATGCGGCGCGTGGATGCCTGTCAGCGGAGTGATGCGCGTCGCTGGCTTGCGGGGGCGCGGCCACCGCGCGATTCTCCACGAGCTTCGGCTGCCCGCTCCCTCCATCACCCAGAACCGACGACATGAAGCTCATCGCTCTCGACTGGATCATCGTCATCGCGACGTTGCTGATCTGCTTCGTTCCAGCGCTGTTCTTCGGCAAGCGCGCGAGCAAGGACACGTCCGAGTTCTTCGCGTCGGGGCGGTCGGTGCCGTGGTGGCTGGCGGGGCTCTCGATGGTGGCCACGACCTTCAGCAGCGACACGCCGAACTGGGTGACCCAGCAGGTGCGCCAGTATGGCGTCGCGGGCAACTGGCAGTGGTGGGCGTTCGTGCTGACCGGCGTCTCCACCGTGTTCTTCTTCGCGCGGCTGTGGCGGCGCTCCGGCGTAATGACCGACCTCGAGTTCTACGAACTGCGCTATTCGGGGAAGGCGGCGTCCGTGGTCCGAGGCTTCCGGGCGGTGTACCTCGGGTTGTTCTTCAACTGCTTCATCATGGGCATGGTGACGTTGGCCGCGTGCAAGATCGCCAACATTTTGTTCGCGATGCCGCCGTGGCAGACCATTCTTGTGTGTGGCATCCTCAATGTCGCGTTCGCGGCGCACTCGGGCCTGTGGGGCGTGCTCGTCATCGACATGGTGCAGTTCATCATCAAGATGACGGCGGTGATCGCGGCGGCCTACTTCAGCCTCGTCGCAGTGGCGGAGAAAACCGGCCTGGGTGACAGCGCGCTCGCGGGACTGCGGAAAGTGGTGAGCACGCTCGGCACCCAGCAGGTGAACTACGCTCCGGGCTCGCAGCCGGTGCTCTCACCCATCGACGGCCAGGGCCAACCCATCCTCGACATCATGCCGAACTTCGCAATGAGCGATCTCGCGCTGATGATCTTCATCATGCCCATCGCCATCGGCTGGTGGGCCAACTGGTATCCGGGCGCTGAGCCGGGCGGTGGCAGCTACATCGCGCAGCGGATGCTCGCCTCCAAGTCCGAGAAGGACTCACTGGGTGGCACGCTGTTCTTCAACCTCGCGCACTACGTGCTGCGGCCGTGGCCGTGGATCATCACGGCACTGTGCTCGATGATCATCTTCCCGGAGCTCAAGGACATCGAGGCGGCATTCCCACTGGCCGACAAGAGCCTCATCGGGCATGACAGCGCATTTCCGGCGATGCTCAAGTTCCTGCCAGCGGGGTTCGTGGGCCTCATGGTCGGGGGCCTCATCGCGGCCAACTCGTCGACGATTCTGACGCACCTGAACTGGGGATCATCGTACCTGGTGCACGACTTCTACCGCCGGTTCATCAAGACCGACGCGAGCGAGCGGCACTACGTCAACGTGGGCCGCGTGAGCACAGTCCTGCTATATGTGTTCGCGGCGCTGCTGAGCCTCATCCTGGATTCAGCGCAGGACGCCTTCGAGGTGCTGATCTCCATCGGGGCCGGCACGGGGCTTCTCTACCTGCTGCGCTGGTACTGGTGGCGGATCAACGCAACGTGCGAGGTGGTGGCGATGGCCAGCTCCTTCACGATCTCCGTGCTCTTCTTCGTGATGAAGAAGACGGGGAATCCCCTGCCCTTCGCGCAGACAGTGATTTTGTCGGTGGCGTTCACGACGATCTGCTGGCTCATCACGGCGTTCGTGAGTACGCCGACGAGCATGGAGCGGCTGGTGTCGTTCTACAGGATGGTGCATCCGGCCGGGCCAGGCTGGACGAAGATTCGCGAAGCGGCGGGCGTGAGCGCAGCCGAGGCCGCGCGCCACAGCGACGACGTGGGCAAGGCGACACTCGGCTGGATTTCCGGGTGCGTGACGATCTGGTCGTCGTTGTTCGCGATCGGAAACTTCCTGTATGGGCGCACGCAGACGGCGGTGATCCTCACGGCGGTGTTCGTCGTGAGCGGGCTCGTGCTGATCAACGTGGTCAACAAGCTGTGGGACAAGCCCGCGACCGCGGCGGGCTGACATCAGGTCGGGGTCAGAGTAAGCCGCATACGGCAAAAGCAAAGGGCCGTGCTGACTTGCACGGCCCCTTGCTTTTGTCCGCTCCAGGAGCTCAGGCGAGCTGCTTCCGCCGTCTCCGGACCACCGCGCCAACGCCGATGAGGCCAGTCGCGAGCAGCATCATGCTCGCCGGCTCCGGCGTGGCCGTCACCGAGCCCACAGTGTTCAGGTCGTCAAGCGTCATGGGGCCGTCAGGGGAAATAATAATGACACTGTCAAAAGCACCTGTGAAGGATTCCTGCGTCCACACGTCGGCATTGTTGTGCGTATGGTGGCGCGAGACTATTGGATTGGAGGAGTTGAGGAAGTAATGGAATTCGGCAACGCTCACCGAACCGATGTAGATCTCGAAGAAGCTCTGCACGCTCGAGAACCTGATTTCTTCTATCGCGAAGCTGCCAGAGTAGGCGAGAAAATCTGTGCCGCTGCGCGCGCTGCCGACCTGGAAGTTGCTGCATTGATTCAGGATCGAGCCACTTCCGAGGAAGGTCACGCCCTGGCCGCTGTACAACGTGGTGAGCGGGCTCGTGCTGATGAATTCGCACGGCGCCCCGGTGCCGTCAAAGTCGATGGAACTCTGCGCAGCCACGGGAAGCGCGGTACTGACCAGCAAAACTCCGGCAGCAATGAGCTGTCGCATTCTGACTCCGAATTTGTGGGGGTGCAGCGCGCAACGCGGGCGGGAGCGCGAGCCGACGACGAGGCTCACGCGCGCTCGCGTAAAGCATTTGGCGTACCGGGCTCTCCCCACCGGAGCGCGTTCCACACAAGAATGTAAGCCGTTGTCAGAACACGGCTTGCATGTATTCACGTCCGCGATGGACCGTGGCGTAGCAAAGCGGGCTGAGGCACGCACGCTGCACTTTGTGTGGACACTGTGCGGCTAGACGGACGCGGACACGCGAGCGCAGAGAGCCCTACGGCGCACCCAGTGCACGGACCGCCTCGGCTACTTCACCAGCGTGGCCAGGTGGCGAGACCTTCGCGAACACGCGCGCGATGCGCCCGTCTCTGTCGATGACAAATGTCGTCCGGTTCACGCCCATGTACCTGCGGCCCATGAACGATTTCTCCGCCCACACGCCGTATTGCTCGCACACCGCGTGGTCCGGATCCGAGATGAGCGGATAGTTGAGATCGAACTTGGTCTTGAACTTCCCGTGCTTCTTGACCGTGTCGGGACTGACGCCAAAAACTTTCGCGTTGACTGCCTCGAAATTCGGAAGCGCGTCGCGGAAGCTGCACGCTTCCACCGTGCAGCCGGGCGTGTCGTCCTTCGGGTAGAAGAACAGGACGACCGGCGATCCGCGCAACGACGTCAGCTCGAGCGTACTCCCGTCGTCGAGGAGTGCCGAGAACTCGGGCGCCATGGTGCCTTCGGCCGGCATCGTCATGCGAGCGGCTCGCCGCCCATCAGCACCGCCATGATCGCCTTCTGGATGTGCAGGCGATTCTCCGCCTCATCCCACACTCGACTCTGCGGTCCGTCGATCACGTCGGCTGACACTTCCTCGCCACGATGCGCAGGAAGGCAGTGCAGGAAGATTGCGTCCTTGTGGGCGCGCTGCATGAGCCTGGAGTCCACGCAGAATCCAGCGAAATCCTTTTCGCGCGTCTTCTGCTCGTCCTCCTGCCCCATGCTCGCCCACACGTCCGTGTTGACGACGTGCGCGCCGTCGGCGGCTTCCTTCGGGTCGCGCGTCAGCGTGACGTTCGCGTGCAACTTGGCGCGTTCGAGCAGGTGGTCCGCCGGCTCGTAACCGACCGGACACGCGAGCGACAGATCGAACCCGAAGCGGTAGGCGGCGTTGATCCAGGAGTTCGCCATGTTGTTGCCATCGCCAATCCAGGCAACCTTCTTCCCCTCGAATCCGCCGAGATGCTGCCGGATGGTGAGCAGGTCGGCGAGGATCTGGCAGGGGTGCAGCAGGTCGGTGAGGCCATTGATGACGGGGACGTCGGCATAGCGCGCCAGCTCCTCGACGTCCTGATGCGCGAACGTGCGGATCATGATGCCATCCACGTAGCGCGAGAGCACGCGGGCCGTGTCGGCGATGGGCTCGCCGCGCCCCAGCTGGACGTCGCGCGGCGACAGATACAGCGCATGGCCACCGAGCTGGAAGGTGCCGACCTCGAACGAGACGCGCGTGCGCGTGGACGCTTTCATGAAGATCATCGCCAGCGTCTTTCCGGCGAGCGGCGTCTTCGTGTACGCTCCAGTCCGCATGCGCTCGGCGAGGCCGAAGAGCGCGAGCAGTTCGTCGCGAGAGAAATCCGGAATGGCGAGAAAGTCTCGGTGCGTGGATGACGGCATCAGGACGTGGTGGATGTGGGAAGTGCTGGGCAGAAGGTAGCGATGGCAAAATGCGGCGAGAAGCCGCGCAGACGCTTCAGGCATACTGCCCGAACATCTGGCATTCTAACTATTACTGAATTGTAATTTGACAGTTGCGACTCGATTAGGCATTATGACTCAGCGCTGAGTGGGAGACATTCCCCGCACAGTGGGCTTCACCTTCGTCACCTCAGGCATCGCGACGGCGCGGTAGCGAGGAATCCGATCATGTTGAACGCAAGCGCGTACGCATTTGGCTGGAAGACAGTACTCCTCGCAATGGCATCCCAGAATCGCGACCTGCGGCTTGCCGCAGAGAACGCGACCGAGGATCAGGCGACCGGCGCCTCCGACGCCACCGATGCACCGGCCGACGACTGTGAGGCGACCGCCTTCCAACTCGACGACACTGAGATGGCCGACCGGCTGGCACCTGGCCGAGTACGGCCAACGCACAGTACGCCGCCCCATGCGCACCTCCTGTTCCCGATGGTCGGCCGCCTGACCCGCTAGCGCGTCAGAGGATGTACTTGCGCAGGTCCTCGTCCTCGACGATGGCCTTGAGCTTTTCCCGCACGGCGTCCGCATTGACCACGATGTGCTTCTCGCCGCCGTCCGGCAGGTCGAACAGCGTATCCTCCAGCTGCGTCGTCATCACCGTGTGAAGCCGGCGCGCGCCGATGTTCTCCATGCGCGAGTTCACCGTGGCTGCGATCTTCGCGATTTCCGCGATACCATCCGGCGTGAACTCGAGCACGGCGCCGTCCGCCGCGACCAGCGCCGCATACTGTTTGGTCAGCGCGTTCTCGGGCTCCGTCATGATGCGCACGAAATCCGCCTCGGTGAGCGACTTGAGCTCGACGCGAATCGGGAAGCGGCCCTGAAGCTCGGGAATCAGGTCTGACGGCTTGGAGACGTGGAACGCGCCCGCGGCGACGAAGAGGATGTGATCGGTCTTCACCATCCCGTACTTCGTCTGCACGTTCGACCCTTCAACGATCGGCAGCAGGTCGCGCTGCACGCCTTCGCGCGAGACGTCCGGCCCGCCCATCTGGCTCTTCTCGCCCGCGATCTTGTCGATCTCATCGAGGAACACGATGCCCAGCGTCTCGACGCGCTCCAGCGCATCCGCGGTCACGTCCTCCATGTCCACCAGCTTCTCGAATTCCTGCTCGAGCAGAATCCGGCGGGCTTCCGAGACCTTGACCGTGCGCTTCTTCTTTCGCTGCGGCATCATGTCGCGCAGCATCTCAGTGAAGTTCTCCATGTTCTCGGGCGCGCCCTGCGACGCGAACATGTCGAACATCGGACTCGAGCCCGGCGTCACCTCGATCTCCACTTCGCGGGCATCGAGTTGTCCGTCGAGCAGGAGCTGCCTGAGCTTGTCGCGCGTGCGCTTGTGCCGGTCCGCCGTCGCGTCACCGGCGACTTCCTGCTTCACGTCGCCACTGCTCGACACCACGAACACGCCGCTCACATCCGATGGCGCGGCAGGCGCGGGCTCCGCCGTTGGCGCCGCCGGCTTCGGCTCCGCCGGCGGCGGCAGCAGCAGGTCGAGCAACCGGTCGTCCACGCGCTCGTTCGCGAGATCCTCGACTTCGCTCTCGCGCTCCTGCCGCACCATCTCGATGGCGCTGTCAACCAGGTCGCGAATCATGCCTTCGACATCGCGCCCCACGTAGCCCACTTCGGTGAACTTGGACGCCTCGACCTTGATGAACGGCGCGCCCGTGAGCTTGGCCAGGCGACGGGCGATCTCCGTCTTCCCGACGCCCGTGGGTCCGATGAGGATGATGTTGTTGGGCGAGATCTCGTCGCGAATGGCTTCGGGCGCCTGCTGCCGGCGCCAGCGATTGCGAAGCGCGATGGCCACGGCCTTCTTCGCGTCTGCCTGACCGACGATGTAGCGGTCGAGCTCCGCCACAATTTGACGTGGTGTGAGGTCAGCCAAACGGGCCAGGGCCTGCTGCGTACGGGGCGACGCCATCAGGTCGCCTCGAGGACGGTGATGTTCGTGTTCGTGTAGACGCAGATCTCGCCCGCGATGGTGAGGCTCTGGCGCACGATGTCTGCAGCGGGCAACTGGGTGTTGGCCGCCAGCGCGCGTGCGGCCGCCAGCGCGTACGCGCCGCCCGACCCGATGGCCAGGATGCCGTCGTCCGGTTCGATCAGCTCACCGGTGCCGGAGATGATGAATCCGTGGGCGGCACTGGCGACGACGAGCAGCGCCTCGAGCCGCCGCAGGACGCGGTCGGAGCGCCAGTCCTTCGCAAGCTCCACGGCGGCGCGGGGCACGTTGCCCGGATAGCGCTGCAGCTTCTCCTCGAACTTCTCGAACAGCGTGAGTGCGTCGGCCGCTGAGCCGGCGAAGCCCGCGAGGAGCTTGCCGTCGCCAATGGCGCGCACCTTGTTCGCCTTGGCCTTCATGACCGTGTCGCCGACAGTGACCTGGCCGTCGCCGCCCAGTGCCACGCGGCCGTCGCGCCGCACGGCGAGGATGGTCGTGGCTCGAATTCGTGGGAGTTCCATGACTTAAAACTAGCGCGTGTTGCGAGTAGAACACGGCGAACGGCGAACGGCGCCCGGCGACACGCGGGTCTGGAAAGCTGACCGCCGGCAGCCGAGGGGCTGTCGGCTGCCAGCTTTAGTGGGATGGTTGGTCCAGCTGAGGGCAGTGTTCGCTCGGTGCTGGCATGCTGGTGCACCGCCGCGCTTGCGCTGCGAGCATGGCAGCACGCGGCCGCGAGCTTCGAGCGTAACTCCCAATTCATCAAAGCCTGTTGCTAACAGCCCCTGGGCTGACAGCTCTCGGCTTTGTAGGGATCCTATCGCCCTTCAGACTTCCTTTTCGCCCGCTCGCGATCCGCCTGGCCGCCGCGCCGCAGAGCGCCGCGGTTCACCACACGGTCCCTGAGGTACTGCCGGTTCATTGCGGCACCGATGAGGAACAGCAACGTGCCCGCAATCATCGCCACGGTGCCGTAGCGCCACGTATCGCGACCCACCAGCGCGGCTGCCATACACAACACGGCCAGGCCGATGCACGCCTCGCCGCCCGTGCTGCGCTCCGTGCGCGTCTGACGACGCCGTTCACTCCGGAACGTCATCTCCTCGGGCAGCCACGCGTCCGCGAGCAGGGCGAGCCCGATGAGCGCGACGAGAATGCCAAGGACGAGGGGGATGGTCTCAACACGAAACACGGGCGCTCACAGGGGAAGATGCAGCCCTGCTCAAGCGAAGTTCATGCCCGGGGGTGCGATTTCTGGTAAACCTGCTTCAGCCGTTCCACGCTGGTGTGCGTGTAGATCTGCGTCGTGGAGATGGACGCATGGCCCAGCAGCTCCTGCACGGCGCGCAGGTCGGCGCCATTGTCCAGCAAGTGCGTGGCGAACGTGTGCCGGAGCGAATGCACCGACAGCCCTGCATCCTCGTCGATCTCGGCCAGAAATGCCGAGACGACCTTCTGCACCATCCGCGCGCCGATTCGCCGGCCGGTGCGAGCGAGGAAATACGCGGACCGGTCGACGGGCTTCTGCGCACCGCGCAGCAGCTCGTCGCGCTTGGACTCGTAGTTCCGCAGCGCCAGCGTCGCCTGGTCGCCGACAGGCACGATGCGCTCCTTCCGCCCCTTGCCGCGCACCTTGACCTGTTGGCTCACGAGATCGAGGTCGCCCCTGCTCAGCCCCTGAAGTTCGGAGAGGCGCATGCCCGTGGAATAGAACAACTCGAGGATCGCGAGATTGCGCACGTCATTGAAGGCTCCATCCATCGCGCGCGTCTCGGCCATCTGGAACAGCAGGTCGATCTGCGGCCGGTCGAGATAACCCGGCAGGTACTTGTCGAGCTTTGGCGCGCCCACCGCGCGCGCAGGGTTGGCCTCGACCATCTCGTTGCGGTGCATCCAGCGGTAGAAGCTCCGCACCCCCGAGAGGGTGCGCGCCATGGTGCGCTTGCCCACGCCGCGGCGCGAGAGGTGCGCGAGAAATCCGCGCATCGCCAGTCGGTCCACGCCCTCCCAGCTCCAACCCGCCGTGCCGTAGAATTGCCCGAGGAACGCGACGAACTCGTGGAGATCGCGCTCATAGGCGCTCACCGTGTTGGGCGACACGTCGCGCTCCTTCGCGAGGTGGCGCAGGTACTCCTCGACATCCGGCGGCGTTGTCGCGGCGCGCGCATCGGCGGTTGCGCTGCGCGTGGCGCGTGGCATCGCGAGCTACGCGCGAGCGCCCGACGCGAGCAACGCGTCATCGCGCCAGCGCGCCATGTGATCCAGCGCGCGCTCCGCGAGCTTCTCCTTCTTCGCGCGCTTGTCCTTCACGCGCACGCCGAGGTCGTCGACCAGCCCGAAGTTGGCGTTCATCGGCTGGAAGTGGCGCGGGTCCGCCTCGCGCAGGTAGCGGTAGAGCGCGCCGAGCATCGTGGTCGTCGGCGGCACGACGGGCGCGTCGCCGGCAATGATGCGCGAGAGATTGATGCCGGCGAGCAGGCCGGTGGCACTGCTCTCGGTGTAGCCCTCCACGCCGGTCAATTGGCCGGCGAACATCGTGGCGTCGTCGTCCTTGACCGACAGGTGCGGTGTGAGCGACGCGGGCGCATTGAGATAGGAGTTCCGGTGAATGGAGCCGAACCGCAGGAATTCCGCATTCCCGAGACCGGGAATGAGGCGGAACACCCGCTGCTGTTCCGGATAGCGCAATCGCGTCTGGAAGCCGACGAGATTCCACATCCGTCCGCCGCGATCTTCCATACGGAGCTGGACGATGGCATACGCCTCGCGCCCGGTGCGCGGGTCCGTGAGTCCCACCGGCTTCATGGGCCCGAACCGCAGCGACTCCCGGCCTCGGCGCGCCATCTCCTCCGCGGGCATGCATCCTTCGAAGTACGGTACTGCGTCGAACTCGTGCGCGGTGGCCTGGTCAGCCTGCGTGAGCGCGTCGAGAAAATTCTCGTACTGCGCGCGATCCATCGGACAGTTGAGGTACGCCCCGTCGCCCTCGCCTTCCATCGTCTCCTTGCCATAGCGCGACGCACGAAACACGACCTCGTGATCGATCGAGTCGTACTCGATGATGGGCGCGATGGCGTCATAGAACGCGAGCGACTCCACACCGAGCCGAGCGCGGATGGTGGCGGCGAGGGCATCGGACGTGAGGGGGCCGGTGGCGACGATCCCGGGCGATGGCAGCACTGACATCTCCTCGCGCACGACCGTGATGCGCGCATGCGCCGAAACGCGCGCGTCCACCGCAGCGGAGAATACGTCGCGATCCACGGTGAGCGCGCTGCCGCCGGGGACACGCGCGTCATCGGCGCACTCCAGAATCATGCTGCCGAGGAGACGCATCTCGGCCTTGAGCAGCCCGTGGGCGTTTGAGGTCTCCGTGCTCTTGAACGTGTTCGAACACACGAGCTCGGCAAGGCGGTCGGTTTTATGCGCTTCGGTTCCGCGGACTGGCCGCATTTCGTGCAGCATGACGTCATGGCCGCGCTCGGCGAGCTGCCAGGCGGCTTCGCTCCCGGCTAGGCCACCGCCGATGACGTGGACTTCGCGCGCGTCTTTTGTGGGCGTCATGCCGATAATCTAGTAGTCGTGGAGCGGCCCAGGGCCGGCGATACGTTTCGGACACACCGTCAGGGGTACTGCATGATGGAGGATGAGTCTGCATCCGCGCCTTCTGCTGGCCGAGTGAGTGCGCGCCATCGTTTTCGTCTCGTTGGTGTCGCCGCGCTTGCGTGCGCGGTCAGCGTGGGCTGCGGAGAACGGGCGCCCCTGACCATCGGAGTGGTCCTGGACGCGGACGGCCTTCGAGGCGCCACAATGGCCATGGAGGAGATCAACGCGCGCGGCGGCATCAACGGGCGTCCCCTCGCGTTTCGCGACGTCGGCGGCGCCGGCAGCACGAAGGCTCGTCTCGCAATCGAGACGGCCGAGCGACTCGCCGCGGATCCGGCGATCCTTGCTGTGGTCGGCCATACCAACAGCGCTGCCAGCCTTGCCGCGTCGCAGGTCTACAATGCTCGGCACGTGGTGCAGATCGCGCCAACGAGCTCCTCGCCGCTCTACAGCGATGCCGGACCCTACAGCTTTCGGCTCGTCGGCAGTGACATCCACCAGGGCGACTTTCTCGCGAATGCCCTGCTGTCCCGGCAACCGCGGCCACGCACGGCAGTGATGTTCGTCAACGACGACTACGGGCGGCCACTGCGGAACGTGCTCGTGGAGCGCATGCGCCGCGGCGGCATGCTCGCCGTTCATGACGCACCGTACATGGAGAACTCGGACATGCTGAGCCGAACCGAGATGACGGCTGCGCTGGCGCGCTCGCGTCCAGAGGTCCTGTTGTGGCTCGGCCGATCCTACGACTATCTCCCCATCCGCGACTTGCTGGCGAAGTCCCTCCCCGGTTTGGTGGTCATTGCGAGCGACGGGTTTTCCGGCCGGGAGGTGACGAACGACTCCCTGCGCCTGCTGGATCGCGTGAGCTACGTGCGGTTGGTGGATATGCAGCGACCTTACTCGGGCCTGGTGCGCTTGCGTCGACTCTATCGGGACCAGAAGTGGGGCGAGCCGACCGACCAGGCCGTGCTTTCCTATGATGCGGTGCTGTTGCTGTCCGATGCCATACAGAACGCCGGCCCGGAGCGCGAGGCGATTCGGGAATGGCTCGCGCGCGTGGGAGCGGACGTCCCGCCCGTGGCGGGGCTGAGCGGACCGATCGCGTTCCTACCGAACGGCGACCGCAAGCCACAGTACGTCCTGGAGGAGATCGGCAAGTCGCGGCGCGACTCCGTACGCAGCCTCGCTGAGCCGCGAGATTCGATCACCTGGAAGCGCGACTGAGTGATGCAGAGGAATCGTCGGCGGCATACGCTGCAGCGCGCGCTGCTGCTGAGCGGCCTGCTGATCGTGACTGCGGCTGCGGCAGCGATGCTGGGCACGGTGAAGCTCGCCATGGCGCAGCGCGACGCCGTGGAGCGCGACAGCGACGCGTTCATGAACGACGAGCGCATTGCCGACCAGATCGTGGCGCTGACCTACGAACAGCAGCTGGACGCGTACCGATTCCTCCAGCGGCCCGATAGCGCATACATGCGCGCGTTCCGGGCGCGCGGCGAGCAGGTGTACAGCCAGGTGCGCGGCTACCTGTTTCACGAGCTCTCCAGCGATGCGCGGCTTCAGGTGGAGAGCATCAAGGAAGCGCATCAGGAGTTCGAGGTGGCGGCGGAGCGCGCATTCGACCTGGTGCAGCGCGGCGAGGCGACTGCCGCGCGGATTCGCCTGGCGGGCATGGACCAGCACGCGTCGGCGCTGGACGCCGCGGTCCGGCACTTCCTGCGTGCGCGAGCACAGCAGCGTGACCAGTTCCGGCTGGATCACGCGGTGTTGGCGCAGCGATTCCAGATCGCGCTGATTTTCGTGGCGAGCGGCCTCGTGCTGCTGGTGGTGGTGCTCACGGCGGTGCTGCGTCGGCGCGTCATCCTCCCGCTGGGCCAGCTCACCACGGCGGCTCGGCGCCTGGGCGACGGCGAGCCAGGCGTGCGCGTGGCGGCGCAGGAGTACGAGGAATTCGACGTCGTCGCCACGGGCTTCAACCAGATGGCGGATCGCGTGCAGGCATCGCGTGAGCGGGACGTGGCGCAGAACCGCGAGCTGCGTGAGGCGCTGGAGCACCTGCGCACCACGCAGGAGGAGCTCGTCCAGCATGAGAAATTGAGCGCGATGGGACAGATGCTCGCGGGGTTGGCCCACGAGCTGAACAATCCATTGGGCGGTATTCTCGGAATGGCGGAACACCTGCGCACCGAGTTGTCGCAATCGGAGCACCCCGCGGTGCGCGAAGTGGGCAAGGAGCTTGCGGAGCCTCTGGAGCGGGAAGCGCTCCGCGCCAACGCGCTCGTGCGCAGCCTGCTGAATTTCGCGCGCAAACCCTCGGGAACCATGGAATCAGTGGAGCTCGCTGAGGCGGTGCGAACGGCCGCGAGCCTCCGTGCGCATGCGTTCGCGCAGGCGGGCAAGGCGCTGCGGGTGAGCGTGCCATCCGGACTTCGCGTCATCGCAGACGCACAGAAGCTCCAGCACGCCATCGTCAACGTCGTGAACAACGGACTCGACGCCATCGTCCGCGCGAACGGCACCGCGCTCGATATCTCCGCGGCAGTGGAGGGAGAGGAGTTCGTGCGCCTGGTGTTCGAGGACGACGGGCACGGCTTCGTGGACCGACGAGCGGCCTTTACGCCATTCTACACAACCAAGGATCCGGGCGAAGGAACAGGACTGGGCCTCATGATCGTTCAGCGATTCCTGGCCGAATTCGGCGGGACGGCGTCAGCCAGCAACCGCGACGAGGGCGGAGCGCGCCTCACGCTGCGACTGCGACGCGCGACGGCCGCTGCCAGCGAAGCAAGCGCAGCCGCCCCAGACACTGCTGCGTGCACCGAGCCGCTCGGACAACCGAGCGGGGCGATTGCGGAGTCGGCCGTCAGCATCAACTCAGTCGAACCGACTGCCGCCCGCCGTCCACGCGTGCTCGTCGTGGACGACGAACCGTCAATCCGCGAAATCCAGCGGCGCCTGCTCACGCGCGCGAACATCGACGTCGTCCTGGCCAGCAGCGGCACGGAAGCGCGTGACTTTCTCCTCCGCGAATCGGTGGATCTCGTGGTGTCCGACGTTCGGATGCCCGGCGAGCTGGATGGGTACGCGCTGCTCGAGTGGATGAAACGGGAGCGTCCGACGCTGGCGAGCAACGCGATTCTCGCCACGGGCGACATCAGCGGATCGGAGTCGGCCCCGATCGGATTGCCCCCGGAGCGGATCCTTCGCAAGCCATTTCAGGGTGACGAGCTCATGGCATGTGTGCGTGCTGCGTTGGCGCTGGCGCCGCCAATGACCTGAAACGACGCGGGCGCCCTCAGGCGCCCGAATCGTTCGACATTGCATCATGACGGCTATCCCGCCAGCACCACATCCGCCGGCTCGGCGGGCGCAGGGACGTCCCATTCGTTGCCACACTTGAGGCATTTCCGGAAGTCGCCGCGCGCCTTGCTGAACTTCATCTCGGCGCCGACATAGGCGCACTCTGGACACGCCTCGGCGACGGGCTTGTTCCACGCCACGAAGTCGCACGTCTCGTTCGAGCACGCGTAAAACGCGGTCCCTCGCTTCTTCGACCGGCGCTCCACCAGCTCGCCGCCGTCCTTCGGGCAAAAGACCCCGGTCGGCATCGAGCGCGTGCCTCGGCATTTCGGAAACGTGCTGCAGCCGAGGAACTCCCCGCTCCGGCCCTGCCTCACGACCATCGGCGCGCCACATAAGTGGCACGGGATGTCGGTCATTACCGGCTTGGCCTTCTCGCCCTTGAGCGGCCTTGTGTACTTGCACGTCTTCGGATGATTCTCGCAGGCGAGAAACGGCCCGAAGAATCCGCCGCGCGGTTCGAGATGTCCACCGCAGTCGGGACAGCGCTCGTTGACCAGCGCCGAGAGGTCGTGTGCGACGGCGATCAGTGCGCCGAATTGCACGTTCTTGAGCGACTTGTCAAACGGGCCCCAGAAGTCGGCGAGCACATTCCGCCAACTCAGTTCACCTTCCTCCACCTTGTCGAGCTCCAGCTCCATCCCCGACGTGAAGTCGACATTGAAGATGTCGGGAAACTGCTTGACCATGACCTTCTCCACCGTCTCACCCAGCTCGGTGGGGAAGAACCGGCGCTGCTCGAGGTTCACGTAACGCCGGTCGGCCAGCACGCTGATGATGCTCGCGTACGTGGACGGACGCCCAATACCCAGGCGTTCGAGTTCCTTCACCAGGCTGGCTTCCGAAAAACGCGGCGGCGGCTCGGTGAAGTGCTGCGCCGGCGTGATGGCATGCACGGGTACGTTCTCACCGACGTCCACCACGGGCAGCTCGTTCTCGTCCTCGAGCGCCTTGGAGTCTCCCTCTTCACGCGCCTCTCGATAGAGCGCGAGGAAGCCCTGGAACTTGATGATGCTACCCGTGGAGCGGAACAGGTAGCTGCGCCGCCCGATGTCGGGCTGCGCCTTGGACGGTATGTCGAAATCCACGGTGGTCGTATCGAACACCGCGGGCGCCATCTGTGAGCCCATGAAGCGCGTCCAGATGAGCTGGTAGAGCTTGTACTGGTCGGGGCTGAGGTACTTGCGGATGTCATCCGGCCGGCGCGTCGGATCGGTGGGCCGCACGCTTTCGTGCGCGTCCTGCGTGTTCTTCGCCTTGCCATCGCCGTAGAGCTGCATCTTGTCGGCAAGGAATTCCTTGCCGAACAGCGTGCGCAGGTATTCGCGGGCCGTGGTCGCCGCGCTTTCCGCCACGCGGGTGGAGTCGGTACGCATGTACGTGATGAGTCCGACCGCCCCCTCGGGGCCGATGTCGATGCCCTCGTAGAGATCCTGCGCCACGCGCATCGTGCGCTTGGAGCCGAACGAGAGCTTCTTCGCCGCCTCCTGCTGGAGCGTGGATGTCGTGAACGGTGCCGACGGATTCTTGCGCCGCTCGCGACGCTTCACTTCGGTGACGCCGAACGTCGTCTTCCCCTCGAGATCCGAGAGGATCGACATCGCCTCGGCCTCGTTGTGGATCTCCGCCTTCTTGTTGTCGATCTGATGGAGTTTGGCCGTGAAGCGCTGGCCTGCCTTTTCCAGCAGCGCCTCGATGGACCAGTACTCCACCGGATTGAACGCGCGGATCTCGCGCTCGCGCTCCACGATGAGGCGCAGCGCCACCGTCTGCACGCGACCAGCGGAGATGCCCTTCTTCACCGTCTTCCATAGCACGGGACTCGCCTTGTAGCCCACCAGGCGGTCCAGCACTCGGCGGGCTTGCTGCGCTTCGACCTTCTTGTCGTCGATTTCGCCCGCCTGCTGAATGGCGCGCTGCACGGCGTCCTTCGTGATCTCGTGAAAGAGCACGCGACGCACGGGGATGTTGGAGACACCGCGTTTCGGCTTGATCTGCTCCGCCACGTGCCACGCGATCGCCTCACCCTCGCGATCAGGATCCGTCGCGATGAACACTTCCTTCGAATTCTTCGCCGCGAGCTTTATATCGGCGATCGTCTTTTCCTTGCCGGGAATCGGAACCAGGTCCGGCTCGAAGCCGTTATCGATGTCGATGCCGAGCTTCTTTTCCGGGAGGTCCATGATGTGGCCGACCGTGGCCTTCACCCGGTACCCTCGGCCGAGATACTTGCCGATCGTCTTCGCCTTGGCGGGCGACTCGACGATGACGAGCGACGTGGTACCGGCCGGTTCGTCCGGATACTCCTCCTCGACGAGGGCGGCCTTCCGGCTGCGGCCAGCCGCCTTCTTCGCGGCAACTTTCGCAACGGTGCGCTTCTTCGGGGCGGCCCGTTTGGTAGTGGTCTTCTTCGCTGCCATTTCTCTCAGTGAACGGTCTGTGTGTCCGCCGCGGCGCCGGGATCATCGAAACCGGCTCCTTCCATCATTGCCCGCAGGTCGTCGAGCGCGATGCGGCCGTCGAACTGCAGCATCGCGCGCTCGATCACCTGCTCGAGCTCCGCGGGGTTGAGCGCCCCGGCACCCGCAAGTGCCAGCAGATGCCCCCACGCCTCGGTGGCAAAGCGGCCCCTCTCATGTGGTCCTAGAACGCGAATCGTCATGAATCCTCGTGCAGCCTGTCGTGCAGCCGTCGTCGCAGCATAAACGAACTCCGTGCGCCGGCCAGCATCATTGCCTTCTGTGAGACACCGAATCCACGCGCCCAGGGCACTCGTGTGGTTGACTCGCCCACTACCTTAGAGCGAATATCGCCGCCCACGTGCCCACCCGGCGCGTGAATCCGGTGTCCAAGAGAAGGCAATGATGCCGGTCGGCGCACGGGATTCGCATGCTGCGACGACGGCTGACCGAAAAGCTGCATGAGGATTCATGACGATTCGCG
>JANOIJ010000180.1:0-34732 GCA_031407575.1 Gemmatimonadaceae bacterium
CGGGCTTCGTACGGAGCACGACACACCTGATGAACCCCACAATGTCGTCGAGGAGGAAGATCCCCTCCACCTGGTCGCCCAGCACCTTGTGCTGCGCCTTGAGCCAGTCGATGACCACATTCGTACAGAGGTCGATGAGCCGGTGCGTCTCCTTCGGCTTCTCGACGATCTCGATCATCAGGTGTGTCGTGCTCCGTACGAAGCCCGCCGTGCACAGTGGTCCGCGTGCCGTGACGAACGGAATCACTTCACCAAGGGCCCTGATGCGCGGCAGCGCCATCTTGTAGCGGTGCAGCGTCATCGCCGCGAACGCGTCGGCCTCCACTTCATATTCGGGGAACTCGTCGATGTCCTCGAGTCGATAGAGCGTGTGGTACTCGCTCGGCGTGTTGTCTTCCCAGAACTTGATCTTCGCGCCCAGGATGGACGGCTCGGCTGCCATGCCGTACTCCATCCACCACGAGGGCACCATGATGATGTCCCTGAACTCTTCATTGATCGTCTGGTTGGCGTTGAACCAGACCTCGGGGTCGAGATAGTAGTCCATGTGCTTGATCCCCAGGTACCCGGGGATCCACGGACTGTCGACGATCATCGCCATTGGAACGGCGTCCTGCGCCTCGAGGCGCGCGGCGCGCTTGAACGTCTCCCACTGTTCCGGACGCATGTGGCAATTCTCGATGGTGAACGCCGGAACGCCGACTCGCGCAATCCTGTGCGGAGCCGTTCTCGACGATAGATAAGATGACCAGAGGACCGCGGAACGGTGGCGGCCGCGCTCACTCATGTCAAGAGACTTCGCGTTGGCCAACAGTCCCGACGCCGGTCGGCGAGCAGTATGTTCGGCCCATGCGAACTCACTCACGCGCGCTGCGCCATCTCGCGCCCATCGCGCTCCTGACGCTCCTCGCGGCGCAACTCCACGCGCAGCCGAAGTACGATCCGAAGACGTATGTCCGTTCGTCGGCCGACATCCCCGTGCGCGATGGACTCAAGCTCCACGTCGAGATCTTCGCGCCCAAGGATGCCACCGAGCCACTGCCGTTCCTGTTCCAGCGCACTCCATATGGTGTCGCCGGCGCTGGCGGCCGCCTCGAGGGCGGCTACAAGGAGCTCGCCGAAGACGGCTACATCTTCGTGTTCCAGGACATCCGCGGACGGTACAGGAGCGAAGGCACCTTCGTCATGCAGCGCCCGCCGCGACCGGTGGACGCTCCCAGCCAGGCCATCGACGAGAGCACCGACACGAACGACAGCATCGACTGGCTCCTGAAGAACGTTCCGAGGCACAACGGGCGCGTCGGTATGCTCGGCGTGAGCTACGACGGGTGGACCGCCGCCATGGGCATGCTCGGCGCGCATCCCGCGCTCAAGGCGGTGAGTCCGCAGGCGTCTCCCGCGGACATGTGGATGGGCGACGACTTCCATCACAATGGCGCGTTCCGCCTGAGCTACGGTTTCGAGTACGCGTATCTCACCGAGGCGTCGAAGGAGAACTCCAACTTCTCCTTCGATCGCTACGACACCTACGAGTGGTACCTGAACCTTGGCCCGCTGTCGAACGTGCAGGCGAAGGTGCTGGGCGCGAAGAAATTGCCGACGTGGACGGACTTTACCGAGCACCCCGACTACGACGCGTTCTGGCAGCGGCAGGCCATGAAGCCCTACCTCACGCGCGTGACGACGCCGACGCTCAACGTGGCCGGCTGGTGGGACCAGGAGGATTTTTACGGCCCGCTCACCATCTATCGCGAGCTCGAGAAGCACGACAAGGCGAACCAGAACTTCCTTGTCGTGGGTCCGTGGCGTCATGGCGGATGGAGCGGCGGTCCCGCGCAGAAGCTCGGGAGGATCGATTTCGGTTCCCCAACCGGCGAATACTACCGCCAGAAGCTCCAGGCGCCGTTCTTCGCGTTTCACCTGAAGGACCGGGGCAACCTCTCGCAGCCCGAAGCCACCGTGTTCGAGGCGGGCAGCAACACGTGGCGCACGTTCGACGCGTGGCCACCGAAGAGCGCTGTCCGGAAGGCGCTGTACTTCCGCGCGGGTGGCAAGCTCTCGTTCGCGCCGCCCACAACCGCTGACAGCGGTGACAACGACAGCTACGTCAGCGATCCCGCGACGCCGGTGCCATACCGCCCGCGGCCCATCGAGGCGACCTACTATCCGAAGGGGTCCGGCTGGTCCACGTGGCTGCTCGAGGACCAGCGCTTTGCCGCTGACCGCCCTGACGTCGTGAGCTGGACGACAGAGCCGCTCACCGAGGACGTGGTGCTGGCCGGCGAGATCACGGCGCGCTTGTTCGCCAGCACTACCGGGCAGGACGCCGACTGGGTCGTGAAGCTCATCGACGTCTACCCGCAGGACTATCCCGCAGACTTCAAGCTCGGCGGCTATCAGCTGATGGTGGCCAACGATGTCTTTCGTGGCCGATACTGGAAATCATTCGAGAAGCCGGTGGCGCTGGTGCCGCATGCGGTCACCCCGTTTACCGTGAACCTCCACTCGCAGAGCTACCGCTTCCTCAAGGGCCACCGGATCATGGTGCAGGTGCAGAGCTCGTGGTTCCCGGTCATCGATCGCAACCCGCAGACGTGGGTGCCCAACATCTTCAAGGCACAGGCGAGCGACTTCAAGGCGCAGACCCACCGCGTGTGGCGGACGCCGTCGCGCGCGTCGCGCGTGGAGATCCAGACAGTCGCTCCGTGAACGTCTGGAACAGGCCCGTTAACATCGCGTCGTGTCAGGCGTCTGGTATGTGGAAGCGCCGATCGGGCGCGCCGTCATCCGGAATTTTACCCCATGGAGATCGCCCTAATGCGAAAGTCCATTCTGACCGTCCTCTCTGCCGCCTCGCTCGCCATCGTGCTGTCCGCGGGAAGCGCCAGCGCCCAGGACAAGGGTCGTCCCGCCGGCGCTGACCCCGCCGCCCGTCGCGAGGCGATGGATGCCCGCCGCGATGCACGCAAGGCACGCGTCGAAGGCCTCACGCCCGCGCAGCGCGAAGCCATGAAGGAACAGGCGAAGGCATATCAGGAGCAGCGCAAGGCGCTGATGGAGCAGGTGAAGGCTGGCACGCTGGACCGGAAGAGCGCCGCAGAGAAGCTCAAGGCCTGGCGGGAAGCGAACAAGCCGGCCAAGCCGTAGTCGAGCCGCCGGTGCAGAACGGCATCGCGACCTCTCGCGCCGCGGCGATCATCGCCGCGGCGCTGTGCGTTGCACCACTGGTGACGCTCTCCGCGCAGCAGCGCGCCACGCTCACCGCGACATCGCGCACATACACGGTCGGCGACTCCTCGGTGTCCGAGCGCGTCGCCACCATGCGACTCGAGACGTCCGGCGCGCGGCTCCATTTCGTGCTGGACGGCTCGCTGCTGCGCTTCGCAGCGCCGAGCGCGACCATCCAGGGCTCGTTGCCCCTTTCGGCGCGGCTCGACTTCGCCGTGCGGCCCGGCGACACCCTCTCCGCCTTCGTGCGCACTGCCAGCCGGCCACTCGACCTCACCTCTCGGGAGACGTCGGCGCTGTCGACCGCAGGCACGTCGACGGTGGACCTCGAGAGCGCGTCGCTTGGCACGCCGGCGGTCGGCGGGCTGCGTCTCGCATTGGCGTTCCCCGTGGGAAACGCCGTGCTCGCGGCGCGCGCGGGATTCGAGACTGAGCCGCGGCCAGCCGGCACGTCGCCGGTGTACTGGCGCGGGTCCACGGTGCGCGGCGGACTCGCGCTCACCACATCCATCGGCGAGTCGTCATGGACCGCCTCGGCGGAGGCCACGCACAGTACCGGCGACTCGTTAGGGGGGCGCAACCTCTTTCCCGGTGGCGGCGGCTTCACGCTGCAACTGCTGGGCGATCTCTCCGTCACCAGCCCATTCGATCCGCTCGAGGATGAGCAGTGGCCCATCCGCGCCGTCGCATTTTACGGACGGCCCTTCGGCAACGTCCGCGCCGATCAGCCCAACCTCATCATTCCGCAGGGCGACCTCTTCGGCGCGCTCGGAACCATGCTCATGAGCGCGGGCGACCTGACCATCGCACCGTCGCTACAACTCCTCCGGGAGTCCAGCACCAGCGAATCCGTGTCTGGCCAGGTGCGGAGTCGCAACTCCGGCTCTGCCTGGACGGCGACGACGGGGCTCGACGTCTCGATCCCGCTCGGCAGCGTGTTCGAGCTCACCCCACAAGTCGGCTACACCTTTGGCAGCGTGGAAGCATCGTACGCGCAGACGACCGTGCTCCGGCGCGGGCGCGGGCTCACCCAGTCGGCGTCGTTCAGCGACTCGATTCGCGGGACGTGGATCGCCTTGCAGCTCGCGGCGCTCTTCTAGGAAGCTTTTTGTGGCTCTTCGGACTCTGTTGTGGGTCGCGTCGAGATTTGAAGTGATGCGAGTGGCGCGATGTTCTTGAACGACCAAGGGCGCGGACTTTGTTTGCGGACAACAGCCGATTCACTCCGCATCAACAACGACCTCTCGTTGACGCGGGCGGTCTGATCGAGATGCGCCGTTCGTAGTTTCGGCGTTCAGTCGGCTCAGATCGGCCTGTTGTCGTCGTTCCCAGAGATGCGCCCCACTGTCCCGCGCGACGGAGCCGGCCCGACTGGCGCGCGGTGCTTCGCGGGTCGCGTCGAGATCGGGAACACCAAGTCACAAGTCCTGTGATTGCCTACCCCACAGGATTCCCTGAAGAGCCTTTTTTGCTGTCGTCCCGACAGGAGCGCGGCAGCGCGACCGAGGGACCTGCTGCTGTTCTTTGTTGTCGTCCCGACAGGAGCGCGGCAGCGCGACCGAGGGACCTGCTTCTGTTCTCTGTGGATGGCTCGTCGAACGCATGCTGGGTCGCCCCTTTCGGGACGACCCTGCAGCCGCTCTGGAGAGTGCGCGAGGGCGCTACGGCAGAGCTGTTCGTCTATTGGCCTAAGCAAGCTTGGGGCCAGAATCGCACGACGTCAATCCTGTCCGCCTCAGAATGCGCGTGCCTCCGTTCTGCCGCGCTATTCGGCCAAAGTGACTCGCCATTGCGGACACGTTGCCTGCCTTCGCCGATGCACGCCGTCGTGCAGAACGCGCGACTCACCGCGAAGCGCGACTATCTTTTCCCCATGCACACCCACTCCCTCGATCTCACTGGCCGAGTCGCCGTCGTCTCTGGCGGATACGGCGTGCTTGGCGCCAGCCTCGCATCCGGTCTCGCCGACGCAGGCGCGCGGATCGCCATCATGGGCCGACGGCGAGAGCCCGCCGAGGAGAAGGCCGCCGAGATTCGCGCCGCGGGCGGAGAAGCGATGGTCCTCGTCGCCGACGTGCTCGACGATCACGCCGTGCGCGCCGCGCGTGACGAGCTGCTGTCGACGTGGGGCACGGTGGACATCATGATCAACGCGGCCGGCGGCCACGTCATGCGCGCGCGCAACGACAACCGCAGCATCTTCGACGTGCCGCTCGACGCCTTCGACGAAGTACTTCGCCTCAACCTGCACGGCACCGTCATCCCCGCGCTCGCCTTCGCGGAGTCCATGGCGCGGCAGCGGTCGGGTTGCATCGTCAACATTTCCTCGATGGCCGCCAGCCGCGTCTTGAGTGGTGTGCTCGGCTACTCCATCGCGAAAACGGGCATCGACAGCTTCACGAAGTGGATGGCCGTGGAAATGGCGCGCAAGCACGGGGACGGCTTGCGCGTCAACGCCATCGTGCCCGGCTTCTTCGTGACGACGCAGAACGAGAAGGTGCTGATCAACCCGGACGGCACGTACACGGACCGCTCCACGAACATCATCGCGCACACACCCATGGGCCGCTTCGGCCGCCCCGAGGAGCTCATCGGCGTCGTGCAGTGGTTGTGCAGCGACGCAGCGTCGTTCGTCACAGGCGCCGTCATCCCGGTCGACGGCGGCTACAGCCTCTTCAGTGGAGTGTGAGTGTACGACGTAGTGGGTTCGGAACTACGAGCTTTGAGCTGTGAGTAAACAAGAGCCAAGGAGCCAGAGCCAGAGCGTGGGCGCGAGCTCCAGCTCCAGCTCCAGCTTAAAGCTCGTGTTTACTGACAGCTCAAAGCTCGTAGTTCAATACTGCTTGACGGACATCCCGGCTCGCCCCGTTGCTTCACCTCGCACGATGATGCCGTCCCGCGTCACGAACACGCTCCGCACGCTCAGCGAGTCCACCGTCGCCGAGAGCGTCACGGCGTCGCCAATCTTGCGATTGAGGCCCTCGTGCAGTAGCCCGCGTCCGCGATCGAGTGCGGGTGCCAGCGAGATGCGCGCGCGCCGGCGCAGCTCGTCGCGCAGCGCGTTGGACTTGAGCCACGTGTACGTCTCGATCAGCCTGTTGTCGGACGACAGGTCGAAATCCAGGTCGGGCACTGTGATCACGTTGCGCACGTGGTCGATCCGCGGCGTGCCGCTGAGCTCCAGCTTGCCGTTCGCGTCGCCGGCAAACACCACCACCAGTGAAAGTCGGCCCTTCGCCAGCGGTCGCACATTCACCTGTTTCACGGACACGGTATGGCCGGACTGCGTGAACGTCTTCGCACTGAATGCCGACGTCAGTTCGCGCGACGCGGTGCCGTAGTCGATCGAGCCGTCCATGACGATGTGAAAACCATCGGACGTGCTGTCGGCCGCGAGCGGCGGCAAGGCGCTCGGTTCCACGGCCGGTTCGGTCGATCCGGTGACGATCCGCGGCCGCGCGTCGAGGGTCACCGGCACCGTCAGCACCCGGCTCTTGCCGCTCACGTTCCCCGCCCGCAGCTGTTCCGGCCCGAGCATCAGCCACACGCCATCGGTGAGCTGGATGGGGCGCGCGAGGATCCCCCACCACTCCGTGGCGCGCTCCGTGAGGTCCACCGATCCGATCTGCTTGTCGATGTTGCGGAGCTGCCCCTCGAGTGCGGACCGCGCGGCTTCTACCACGCGGTCGGTCACGTCCTTGCGCAGGAAGCTCACGTCGCACCGGTCGCGCTGCTCCTTCGAGAACGGCTGCACGCGCACGATGCGAACGCGCGACGCCAGGTGCCACCCTTCCGTTAGCGTCAGCGGCGTTGCCAGTTCCACCGTGATGCGCGGTCGCTCCGCTCCCTTGCCGCAGCCCGCACTGATCGTCGGACTCAGGCGCGGCTTGTAGAAACCGCGCGCCGAATAGGCCAGCGTGGTGCGCAGGTGGAGGAGGTTGCCGTCCGCAAAAGTCGTGAACGGACCGCGAACGGCCTCGAATGCGTAGTGGCGCCGGTCATCGGTTCCCATCATCCGCACGCTGTCCATGGAGCCGAACGTCCTTGGCACCACCCGCTCGACGATCGCGATGACTGGCGTGAAATCGTACTCGAGCGGAACGCTGAAGCGCGACAACGCCGCTGGCGCCGGCGCGGGCGCGGCGACATCAGGTGGCGCTGGACTCGTGGACGGTGTTTCGCGGGTGCACGCCGCGAGCAGCAGGGCCAGGAGTGCGGAAGCGACGCGTCGACTCGTCACGCGCGAAAGCTAAGCCTGAACCGTGTGGGGTGCCTCTCGTCTCGCGTGTCCAATGCACGGAAGCCGGACGCAGCGACCGTTACGCTGCCAGGCGACCACCGTGCGAACAACGCAGGACGTGAGTCGGGCGTGCGTGCTCTGGTGGGGAGTGCGTGCGTCCGATTCATGCCGTGTGCGCCTACCAGCCCGCGCCGTCCGGAAGCCATGGCGCCAACTGCTCACGCAACTGCTTCAGTGCTCGCCCCATTCGCGCTTCCACACTCTTCACGGAGATGCCAAGCAGCTCGGCGATCTCGCTGTAGGTGAGGCCGCGCTGCCGGTTCATCTCGAACACCTCACGCTGCGGCTCCGACAGCGAGGCGATGGCTTCGACCGCCGCGTGCTGAAGCTCGCCCGAGATCGCGCGCGCGTCCGCCGCCGGCGACTGGCTCGGCCCCCGCACGAACACCTCGCCGCGTTGCGCGGTCTTCGCCTGCCGCAGCCGATTGAGCGCGCGGTTGCGCGTGGCCTGCTGCAGGTACGCGCGCACGGGTCCGGTCAGCACCAGCGACTCGCGCCGTCGCCAAAGCTCGAGCATCACGTCCTGCGCGATTTCCTCCGCCAGCGCCCGTTCTGTCAGCAGCCGCGTCGCACTCACGACGAGCCCGGGATAGTGCTCACGGAAGATCGCCGAGTATGCCGTTTCGTCGCCGCTGCGCAGCTTCGCGAGGAGTTCCGATTCTTCCACGTGGTGTGTATCGTTGGTCAGCGAGCGGAGCGGTGCGGAAATATACGCGCGGTGGACCCGCAGTAAGGTCCACCGGCCACAACCCGGCTCGGCTCTGGGTAGGGTGTCCCGCCACACCAGTGTCTGAGTGACATGACTAATCAGGATCCGCCTCGGGACACTCCTCAATCCGCTGACTGGGACGCGCTGGCACGCTTCGTCGCGGGCGAGGGCACACCAGACGAGCGAGCGCATGTGCAGCGCCAACTCGCGTCCGAGCCGGCGCACGCTGCCCTGCTGCATTCGCTCGATCAGGCGTTGCAGGCGCCCGAGCCCGTTCCGCCCATGGCCAGCGAAGTCGAGGCGGCGCTCGCGGTGGTGCTGGCCCGGCGCGACGAGGCGCGTCCCTCGGCGCCCCCACGCCGCGTGCCCGCCCCTGTCACGTCGCTCGACGCGTATCGGTCGCGCTGGCGCGGTGCGCGGATGCTCGCGGCCGCCGCGGTGCTCGTAGTCGCCGGAGCTGGTTTGCTGTGGAAGACGGTGGCGGCGCGCGATGACGCCAGCTCCGCCGCCGCGCCGTCGCGCTTCAGCACGCAGGTCGGCGCGCTCGACTCGCTGCGATTGCCGGACGGCACGCGTGTCCTGCTGGGGCCCGGAAGTGAGCTCGCCCTGCACGCTGACTTCGGTGGGGCGTCGCGCGAGATGACGTTGAAGGGCGAGGCCCGCTTCGACGTCGTGCACGACGAGGCGCGTCCGTTCATCGTCCACACGGACGCCGCTACCTTCCGCGATATCGGAACCGTCTTTGCCATCCACACTGATGCCGGCAATGGCGCACGGGTCGTCGTCACGGAGGGTTCGGTATCCGTGGTGAGCAGGAAGCTGAACACCTCAGCCACCGTTGGCGCTGGCGACCGGGCGACGATCGCCGCTGAGGGCGCGCTGAGTGTCGAGCGCGCTGCGGCGACGAGTGACGATCTCGCGTGGACCACGGGCAAGCTGATCTTCCGCGATGCGCCCGTCGCGCAGGTGGCGGAGGACATCCGCCGCTGGTACGGCCTGGAGTTGCGTGTGGATTCCGGACTGCCCACCGGGCGTCTCAACGTGACCTTCGACCGCGCGTCGGCCGGCAGCGTTGGCACTATCGTGGCGGCGATGCTCGGCGGCGAACTGCGCGACGAAGGCGGTGTACTGCACATCATGGCGAAGGGGACGCCGGTGCGCCCGAAGTGATGGCCTCGCGTGCGAGTCGCCCGCG
The DNA here is from genome assembly GCA_031407575.1 of Gemmatimonadaceae bacterium. Taxonomy (GTDB): domain Bacteria; phylum Gemmatimonadota; class Gemmatimonadetes; order Gemmatimonadales; family Gemmatimonadaceae; genus AG11. The sequence continues at coordinate 9,433 of JANOIJ010000180.1, forward strand.
ACGTCGCGCCGCATTGAGGCGCGACGTTCGCGGGTGTGTGATCGCGCTGGCCGCACTCGCGATTGGCGCGAGTGCGCCCTCGCCCCTCGCCGCGCAACGCACCTGCGACGCCCTGGTGCCCGCTGCACCGAGCGGCGGTTGGTCCGCGCCACTCGATACGCGCGTGAGCCTCCATGTCACCGACGTGTCGCTCCGCGACGCCCTGGATCGCCTCACCGCCATCTCCGGTGTGCCGCTCGCCTATTCCGCCGAAAGTCTGCCGGTGGACAGGCGCGTGTGCCTCTCGGCCGAGCGCGAGCCGCTGGGCGCATTGCTCGCCGCGCTGCTGCGCGGCGCGTCCGTGAAGGTCCTCATCGTGTCCGGACGTGTCGTGCTCGCGCCGGAGAGGCAGCCGAGCGACGAACCTGCGTCGCGCAGCGTGAGTGTACTTGAGCGCGTGGTCGTCACCGGCAGCGCGGTCGCTGCGCCGCGGCGTCCGCTCGCCGTTGGAATGGAGGTGATCGATGGCGAGCAGCTGCGTCGTCAGGCACTCAGCTCACTCGCCGACATTCTCGATGCCAACGTGCCAGGGCTCTGGTCGTGGTCGCAGTCGCCGGCTACGCTGGTTGCACAATACGGAGGCGTGCGCGGCGCGAGCTCCTTTGGTTCCAGCTCGCCGAAGATCTACATCGACGGCGTCGAGGTCGCGAACCCGCTCGTCGTCACGCAGATCAACCCCGACGTCATCGACCGCATTGAGGTGATTCGCGGACCGCAGGGCGCCGCGCTCTACGGCTCCGATGCGATCAGCGGCGTCATCAACGTACTCACGCGCCACGACGGCGGAGCCACCTCCGCTCCAAGCGTCCTGTTTCACAGCACCGCCGGCGCGGCGGGCAGCGCCTACGTCGCCGGGTTGGTCCCCACGCACGAGCAGCGCCTCACCGTGCGCACGGGCACCAATATTCGCTCGGCGGGCTTTGCGGCGACCTTCGGGCAGACGGGAGCGCTCATTCCGTCGTCCGCGTCGCGGCAGATCACCGCCATCGGCGACGCGAGGCTCGTCACGGCGCGCGAGACGCTCAACATCGCGGCGCGCTTCTACGACAAGCGCAGCGGAGTCGGGCGGAATCCGCTGCTGGCGTCCTTCATTCCCGCCACGCCCGCGCCGCCCACCGGATCAGCGGGACCCTCCCCCAGTGCACCGACAGTTGTCTCGTCGGGCGAGCCGAGCCAGTCGGTGCGACAGTACACCCTGTCCACCAGCGCCGCGTTCGCCACGCAAGGCGCATGGACGCACTCGGTGCTCGCCGGTGTGGATGGCTACAGCCTCAGCAACGTCGCGGACGCCATTGGGCCCATCCCCACCGCGCTCGACTCGGCGCTCCGGGCAGCCCGCGGCAACGGAGACCGCTACACCGTTCGCGGCAGTAGCGTCGCGCACATCGGCAGCGGCGGTGACGCGCTCGGGACCTTCACGCTGGGCGTCGAGCATTCCGTGTTGCGGCAGGCCACCACGTCGGTCACCACGCGCAGGATCATGGCGGGCCAGTCATATCCAACGGCCGTCGAGGGCAGCGACGAGACGTGGAACCGCAATACCGGGCTGCTCTCGCAACTCAGCATGACGTGGCAGGAGTCCATCTTCCTCACGGGCGGCCTGCGCGTCGAGCGGAACGACAACTTTACGGGAAGCAACCGGTTTCCCGTGCTCCCCATGGTGGGGCTTGCAGTCGTCCGCTCGCTTGGCGCCGCCGAGGTGAAGTGGCGCGCGGCTTACGGAAAGGGCATTCGTCCCCCGCAGACTCCGGCGCGCAGCGCTGCGTCCGGCTACGCTGGTGGGCTCGGCTGGTCCAGCGGCACGACAGGCGTACTCCCCGCACTCGATCCGGAAGTACAGGCTGGATACGAGGCCGGCGCGGAACTGTATCTCGGCAGTGCGCTCCAGTTCCAGCTCACGCGGTTCGATCAGCGGGTCACTGGCCTCATCCAGAGCGTCGCGGTGGCCGTGGAGACATTCGCGAACGGTGCCGCCGCCACCGAGCGACGGGTGCGCTACCAGCTGCAAAACGTCGGCGAGATCACCAACACCGGATGGGAAGCAAGGGGCAGCTTCGCGAAAGGGCCGTTCATGCTTGCGAGCGCGCTGAGCTCCGTGGACAGCCGCGTACGCGCCCTGGCCACGGGCTACAAGGGCGACCTGCGTCCGAACGACCGCATGCTGGCCGTTCCGGCGCGCACCGGCAGCCTCACGCTCTCGTGGACGGGCAACCGCTGGACCGCCGCGCTCGGTGCCACGCGCGCCATGGACTGGATCAACTACGATCGACTGACGCTCGCCCGGGACTACGCTGCTGCGGCCGGCATCACGCCGGGCGTGCAGTCCACGAACGACTTCACTGGCGCGCTGCTCCGGACGTACTGGCGCACGTACGATGGCGAGACGCATCTCCGTCTCACCGCCACGCGCGATATGTCGCGCGGCATTGCGCTGCTCGTCGGCGGAGAGAATCTGCTCGGCGGACAGTTGGGCGAGCCCGACAACGTGACCATCCGTCCGGGCAGGACCGTGACCGCGGGTTTGCGCGCGTCGTTCTAGCGCGTGGTGGCCGCCGAGCGTCCGGCGTATCACCTTTCAGCATGAAACGCCGTGATGCCGCCCGCCGTAGGTGTGCCGCGGGAATGAACCGCGCACGCCTCGACGCCAAACTCGGATACGGAACGCTGATGCTCATACAGGAAGCTTCCACGCCTGCCCCCGTCACGGTCACCATCAAGCCTGGCGTTGGCGCACCCCAAGCGGTCTACAGAGCCTTGAATGCACAGCGGCGCGAGCTGGGCAACCAACTCGATCAGCTTGAAGGCAAGCGCCGCGAGCTGGTCAATGAGGTTCGCGAGCTCGGTCAGGAACGCGATGGTGAGGGTCGAAGCCGCGCGATCGATGGCCCGGCGAAAGTCGGTATCGAGACCCGCATCACGGAGCTGGATAAGCGAATCGCTGACGTCGAGAAGCAGATTGCTGTGTCGGACATGGAGGTTGCGAAGGCCGCCGGAATGGAAGGCGCCATCCCCCCGGAACCTCCCCGTCCGCCGCGCCAGGGTCCGCCCGAAGAAGTGTTCATCCTCGCCGGCATGTTCATTGTCGCTGTGTTTTTCCCCCTCGCCATCGCGTATTCACGTCGCATCTGGAAGCGCACCGGGACCGTGGTCTCCGCATTTCCACAGGAGCTATCGGATCGTCTCAACCGCCTCGACCAGGCGATGGACTCCGTTGCCATCGAGGTTGAGCGTATCGGTGAGGGACAGCGTTTTGTCACGCGCGTGATGACCGAGAATGGCGCACGCTCCGTTGGTGCCGGCGTCGGCGTGCCCGTCGCCCGCGACGGAGAGCGCTGAGCTTGAAAGTCGATCCGCGCGCGGGACAGCTCCCGGATCACACACAACTCGCCAACATTCCGCGACTCGTCGCGGCCTACTACACGGAGCAACCTGACCCCGCCGCTCCCGCCGAGCGCGTGAGCTTCGGTACGTCTGGGCATCGCGGGTCGTCCACGACGCGCTCGTTCAACGAGCGCCACATCCTTGCCGTGACGCAGGCGATCTGCCTCTATCGCGCGCAGCACGGCATCGACGGCCCGCTCTTCATCGGCATCGACACGCATGCGCTGTCCGAGTCCGCCCTCGGCAGCGCGGTCGAGGTCCTCGCCGCAAACGACGTCGACGTGATGCTCGACGCTGCGGGCGGTTACACGCCTACACCCGCCGTTTCGCACGCGATCCTCGCGTACAACCGCGGACGCACCAGTGGGCTCGCCGACGGCATTGTCGTCACGCCGTCGCACAATCCGCCAGAGGACGGAGGATTCAAGTACAACCCACCCAACGGCGGCCCCGCCGACACCAACGCCACTGGCTGGATCCAGGACAGGGCGAACGCGCTACTGGCCGACGACCTTCGCGGCGTGAAGCGCATGACGCTAACACGTGCACGCGTGGCGCAAACGACGCACGCACACGACTACCTCGGCGCGTATGTCGCAGATCTGCCGAACGTCATCGACCTCGACGCCATTCGTGGTTCGTCCGTCTCGCTCGGGGTCGACCCGCTCGGCGGTGCTGGCGTTGCCTATTGGGGCGAGATCGCCGACCGTCACAGATTGTCGCTGACCGTGGTGAGCACGGAGGTCGATCCCACCTTCCGCTTCATGAGCCTGGACTGGGACGGCCGCATTCGCATGGATTGCTCGTCGCCCTATGCGATGCAGCGCCTCATCGGCTTGCGCGACTCGTTCGACGTCGCCTGGGCGTGCGACACTGATCACGACCGTCACGGCGTGGTCGCGCGCAGCAGCGGCTTCCTGAATCCGAATCACTACCTCGCCACCTCCATCGCATACCTCTTCGCGCACCGGCCGGGATGGCGTGCGGACGCGCGCGTCGGCAAGACGATCGTGAGCAGCAGCATGATCGAGCGCGTCGCTGCGCACGTCGGCCGTCCGGTGTTCGAGGTACCGGTAGGGTTCAAGTGGTTCGTGGACGGCCTCGTGGACGGATCGCTGGGCTTCGTCGGTGAGGAAAGCGCGGGCGCGTCGTTCCTGCGACGCGATGGCAGCGTGTGGACCACGGACAAGGACGGCATCATCCTCGGCCTCCTTGCGGCGGAGATGACCGCCGTCACGGGACGCGATCCGGGCGAGCAGTATGCGGAGCTCACGCGCGACCTCGGCGCGCCGGTCTACGAGCGCATCGACGCGCCGGCGTCCCCGGAGCAGAAAGCGCTGCTCCGCAAGCTCTCTCCATCGGACATCGACGCTACGGAGCTCGGGGGCGATCGCATCACGGCGCTCGCAACGACGGCGCCCGGCAACGGCGCATCGATCGGAGGTCTCAAGGTCTCCACGAGCAAGGGGTGGTTCGCCGCGCGACCATCCGGCACCGAGAACGTCTACAAACTCTACGCTGAGAGCTTTGTGGATGAGGCGCACTTGCGCCGCATCCAGTCCGAGGCGCAGTCCATCATCGACCACGTCTTCGCGCATCGCGCGTGAGTCGATGAGGCCGTGAGCAGGGCAGACTGTGTACGCTTGCCCTTCTGTTCCGCCCGCTCGACCTTTGATCGTGATCACTGACATCCAGCACATCGACACACCCGCGCTCCTCGTCGACCTCGACAGGATGGAGCGCAACCTCGCGCGTGCGTCGCACTACGCGGCCACGCATGGACTCGCGCTGCGTCCGCACGTGAAGACGCACAAGTCACCCATGGTCGCGGCGCGGCAGGTCGCCGCGGGAGCGGTCGGCGTTACCTGTGCCACGCCCCACGAAGCCGAGGTGATGTCGGCCGTCACGGGCAATGTGCTGGTGGCGTATCCGCCTGTCGGAGCGGCACGCGCCGCGCGGCTGGCGGCGCTTCCGCGCGACGTCGAGCTCACCGTCGCGCTGGATTCGGCGGAGGCCATCGCACAAATCGCCCAAGCGGCGAAGCAGGCAGGGCGTCGCGCCGGAGTGTATGTCGAGCTGGACCTGGGCATGCACCGCGTGGGTGTGCCAGCCGTGGCGACCGCAATCGCGCTGGCGAAGCTCGTTCGTGCTGAGGCGTCGCTCGACTTTGCGGGCATCGCGTTCTATCCGGGACACGTGCGAGAGGCCGTGAACGATCAGGACGCCAAGCTTCGTGTCCTCGGTGACGCGTTGGCCTCGGCGCTTCAGGCCTTTCAGGAGGCAGCGGTGGCAGTACGCGTCGTGAGCGGAGGATCCACGCCGACGCTCTGGCGTACTCATGAATTGCCCGACGTCACCGAGATCCGCCCTGGCACCTACGTCTACAATGACCGGACCACGGCAGCCGTTGGTGCGTGCGATTGGGACGACTGCGCCGTCACGGTGCTGGCCACCGTAGTTTCTACGGCTGTGCCCGGCCAGGCGGTGATCGACACCGGGACCAAGGCGCTCGGCCGCGAGCCGGTGCGCGGTGCGGATGGCGAGGGATTCGGACAGCTCCTGGAGCATCCGGAAGTGATCGTGGAGCGCATGTCAGAGGAGCATGGGGTGCTCGATCTCTCGAAGTCGGATTGGAAGCCCATGATCGGAGAGCGCGTGCGCGTGGTACCGAATCACGTGTGCATCGTCGTACACCTGAACGACGTTGCGTACGGCGTCCGGAACGGTGCGGTGGAGACCACGTGGCCCATCGCCGCTCGCGGACGTGGCGAACGAGTTTGACGGATGCTTGTTTTTGCGGCCATTCATGTGACATTCGTCACTTGAGATTGCCGGCCTGAGCGCCAGCTTAACGACATACCAATCCGCTCGTCTCACCGAGCAGCCGGGCGGACCCTTCACGAGAGAGTTGCATGACTATCGAGGACGCAGCAACGCAGGGATCCGAGGGCGCCGTCAGCGTACTCACCGAGCCTGCTGCTCCAGCGGGCCCGTCCAGCGACGCCACCAGCGTTTTCCCATCCCGGCGCGCTCTGTTCGTTGCGGGAGCGGCCGCGGTCGCGACAGCCTTGGTGCCGCGCGGTGCCGGGGCGCAATCCATCAAGCGTCCACGTCCCGGGCCGGTCCCCCTCACCCCGAACATTCCGAACGAGACGCCAGTCGCGCCGGAAGAGTGGGCCAGCGATTCGACACGCCTCCTGCGGCGCATCACATATGGCGTGACCCCAACGGACCTGGCCGCCGTGCGGAAGTATGGATTTCGCGGATACCTCGAGCGCCAACTCGACTACAAGAATGTCGACGATGCGGCGCTGGATGCGTTCGTCGCGATGCGATACCCACTTCTGACGCAGACGACCGAGCAGCTCGCGGTGGCCGGCGAGACGCCCGTCTATCAGCAGCTCCAATACGCTACCCTGTACCGCGCCGCGTTTTCCAGCCGTCAGCTGTACCAGCGGATGGTGGAGTTCTGGAGCGATCACTTCAACATCTCCATGGGCAAGGTCAGCTACCTCAAGGCGGTAGACGACCGCGAGGTCATCCGAAAGCACGCGCTCGGGAAGTTTCGTGACCTGCTGTACGCGAGCGCCAAGAGCGGCGCGATGATGTCCTACCTCGACCAGAACCAGAGTCGCAGCGGGTCGCCCAACGAGAACTATGCGCGCGAGCTCATGGAGCTCCACACCGTCGGCGTCGACGGCGGCTACACGCAGACCGACGTCGCCGAATTGTCGCGCGTACTCACCGGATGGACGATCGTCGGCCGCGGCAATTTCACCTTCAATCCGGCCATTCACGACTGGGGCGCAAAGACGGTGCTTGGCCTGAGGATTCCCGCGGGCTCGCCGTCGCTGGGCGCACAGGGCATCCTGGAAGGCGAAAAGGTTCTCGACCTTCTTCTCGCCCACCCCAGCACGGCGAACTATCTCGCGACGAAAATGCTGCGCTGGTTCGTCACCTACGACCCGACGCCGGCGCAGGTCGCCGTCGTAGCGAACGCGTACCTGAAGACGGGCGGCGACATCAAGTCCATGATCCGCGCGACGCTCAACTCAGCATGGCTGCGCGACGCGCCCATGAAGTTCAAGCGCCCGTTTCACCTCATTGCATCTGCGCTGCGCACGACGACACCGACCGTCACCAACGTGGCGAGCTGCAACAATCAGCTCATCAGCACTGGCCAGCCAACGTTCTACTGGGATACGCCAGACGGCTACCCGGACACCGCCGAGTACTGGGCGGGCAACGTGATGACGCGCTGGAACTTCGCCTCGTTCTACGCCAACCTGTCAACCGGCGAGACGATTGTGAATCCCGCGCCGCTCATGACCGGCAACACGGCGGACAGCACGGCGGCCGCGATCGACGTGCAGATGTTTGCCGGTGAGCTCGACGCACGGACACGCACCGCGCTGGCCACGTACCTCAGGGCCGGCACCTTCTCCGTCGCGCGAGTTCGCGAGACGATGGCGCTCGCGATCAGCGCCAATTCTTTCCAGTGGTACTGAGGCATCTGCAATGACGACTGATCTCCACGAAGACGACTGCGGGTGCACCGAATACAAGGCGCTGTCCCGCCGCCAGTTTGTCGGCGCCAGCGCGGGCAGTTCCGTCGCCGCCGTCGCCTCGACGTACTTTCCGAGCTGGCTGCCCAGGGTGGTGCTCGCAGAATCCCATGCGTCCGCGCGCGACGTGATGCTCTCGGTCTTCCTGCGTGGCGGCGCCGATGGCCTGACGCTCTGCGTCCCCTTTGGCGACGCGAGCTACTACTCCAGTCGCACCACCCTCGCCGTTCCGCGGCCCGACGCCTCCGCATCCACAAAGGGCATCGCGCTCGACAACTTCTTTGCCTTCCCGCAGGCCATGGCGAGCCTGATGCCGGCGTACAACGCGAAGGACCTGCTCGTCGTGCACGCCACGGGGCAACTCCATTCGTCGCGCTCGCACTTCGACGCGCAACGCTTCATGGAGGTCGGCAAGCCGGCGGACACCAACCTCGTCACCGGTTGGCTCGGCCGGCATCTCGCCACCATGCCGCCCGTGCGCAGCAACGCACCGCTCCGCGCGCTCGGACTGTCGTCTGGCCTGCCCAAGACGTTGGTTGGCGCGCCGAAGACGCTGCCCATCAGGGATCCCGCGACGTTCTCGCTTGCCGGTGCGCAATCCAGTGCCGCGTCGCGGCTCGCCTTCCTCCAGACCGACTACGCCATCGCGTCGGAGCCCATTCACGCGTCGGCGCTCGATGCCACCAACACTGTCGCGCTGCTCAACACGATCAACTTCTCGTCCTACGTTCCTGCCAACGGCGCCGTCTACCCCAATACCACCTTCGGCAACGCGCTCAAGTCCCTGGCCGCGATGATCAAGGCGGACATCGGCATCGAGGCGGCGCAAGTCGACCTTGCAGGCTGGGATACGCATTCAGCACAGGGTTCGCTGGTCGGCGCGATGTTCACCCTCATGCAGAACTTTGCACAGTCCATGGCGGCGTTTCACGCAGACGTCATGAACACCGCGACGACGACTGGTGTCACGGCCGTCGCGGTCTCTGAGTTCGGCCGCAATGTGCGCGAGAACGGCAGCAACGGCACGGATCACGGCCGCGGCACGGTGATGTTCGCCATGGGCAAGAACATCGCGGGCGGCCGGGTGATGGTGAACAACTGGCCGGGTCTCGACCGTGCGAATCTCGAGTCCGGCCAGGATCTCAAAGTCACGATCGACTATCGCGACATTCTCTACGAGATCGTGGAGAAACGGATGGGAAACACCAACCTCGGTGTGGTGTTCCCAGGCTGGACGCCGACGATTCGCGGCGCGACGCGATAGCGTGACCCGCGCCGCCTGCGGAGCAGGCGGCGGACATCGTCCTACTGGACGGTGATCTCACCGACCATTCCGTTGTGCAGCGTGCACTCGAACGGAAACTTGCCGCGCGTGTTGAACGTGCGCGTAAAGCTCTGGTTCGAGAAGTTCCCGATATCCGGCGGTGACCCAGCAACGTTGAACTTGCTGAAGATCGCGTTGTGCGCGATGCCGCCGCCAAACGTGAACACAATCGACTCTCCCTGATTGATGGTGAGGAAGGGCGGCACCCACTGCGCCGGCAGCGTAAAGATCGTGTCCTTCGCCGTCACGGCCGAAAGATTGACCTTCACGCTGAGCGTGCCCTTCACGCCCGACAAGTCGGCGGTGATGATCGCCGTGCCCGCAGCGATCCCGGACACTCTACCTGTCTGGTCGACCGACGCAACGGTCGTGGAACTCGTGGACCACGCAAAGCTTCCGGGATTCGAAATCGGCGCACCGGTATTGTCGAACGCCGAGGCAGTGAGCTGAGCCGCTTCCCCGGGAAAGATCGTCGTCGTTGCGCCCGTCACGGTGACCCGCGAGACGACCTTCGGGGGGGCGGTGCCTCCGTCGGATCCGCCGCAGGCGGCAAACGCGAGAAGAGAGGCTGCGGCAAGGGACGGAACACGCATGCGCTGCTGACGAGTCAGGGTGAGCATCGGCGAGCGGTCGGAAGAACGCCCGTTCGTTCGACGTGCAGGTCATCGAAACGTTACTTGAGACGCAGCACGCGCGAAAGCGGAGACGTCCATCGCGCGGCGGATACTGGATCGCATGGCGTTGTCTTCCTGGACGACGCGAAGGATCCTGCACGTGCGTTGGCCGAGCCAGGGACAATTCGCGTGGCATGCGCTCAGTGCTGCGATATCCGCCGTCCACAGCACTTGGAGAAGGGCGCGCGCACGGGCATCTTTCGAGGCGGCTGGGCGACCGCTCGGCCATCGCCCACCGAGTCCCTGGCCCATGCCAAACGCCACCCGTCAGAATCACGCCGCGCCGCCGGTCGATCCCATGATCCCCGTACGTGCGCGAGCCGACGCGCTGTACCGCGCCGCCGTCGAGTGCTGCCGCCAGCACGACCGCGCCGCGAAGATCTCCGCCACGGATGAGCCCGAACGCGAGCACGAACATCTCGATGCGCTCTGCGCCATGTGCGATGGCTCACTCGTCGAGTTGTCCGAGGCCTACGGCGCCGCTGCCGGTCACGTGCATCCCGAACGAGATGAGGCGTGGTGGCACAAGTCCAATGCCCTGTGGCACGCCGCGCGCGAGTACCAGCGGCGTCATGCCGGCTGCGATGCGCTGGGCAGGTCCACCGGCAAGCACCCCGCTGAGAAGCTCTCCGCTATGCAAGTTGGATTCGAGCTGGAGGCGTCGGCGCTGCTGGCGCTGAGCCACGCTGCCTCTGCGTACCTCAAGACGCGACCCGGACTCGCCTGATGGCCGCCACGAAGACGAAGACCGCTCTGAGGAAGTTCGCCGCACGGAAGACGATCACGAAGGGAAAGACCAAGCCGACGCAGCAGGCCAAGCGCGGGATCAACGCGCGGTATCCTTGGAAAGAGGAGCCGAACCCCTACATCGAGTTGCGCACCTCCGACATCCAGGGCACTGGCGCCTTCGCCGCGCGCTTCATCCGCAAGGGAACCCGGATCATCGAATACACAGGGCAGCGCATCTCCTGGCGAACCGCGGACAAGCGGTATGACGACGAGAACATGGGGCGCCACCACACGTTCCTCTTCACGGTCGATGACAAGGTGGTGATCGACGGCGCGGTGAAGGGCAATGACGCTCGCTTCCTCAACCACTCGTGCGACGGAAACTGCGAGGCGCTCGACTACCGCAAACGCATCTTCATCGAGGCGCGCCGCAACATCCGGCCCGGTGACGAGCTGCTCTACGACTATCAGTACGAGCGCACGGATGAACACACGGCAGCCGATGAGAAGTTCTACGCCTGCCGCTGCGGCTCGCCGAAATGCCGCGGTTCGATCCTCGCACCGAAGAAGTAGTCCCGCCCACATGCCGCCCGCGACGCTGCGCGTCCTGCTTGCGGAGTTGATCGACTATGCGGGACTGTTCCCTCCCGCGTCGCTGAGCATGGCGGATGCAGTGTCGAACTACGCGGAGTATCGCGCGTCGGCTGACGCGTGGGCGCTCGGCCGCTTTGTCGTGCCGGTCGCGCGCCTCGATGCGTTCGCGGATGCAGCCGCTGTACACGCGCGCTCGGATGACGACGCATGGCGCGTCAGCGCTCTCATGGCCGCTGACCCGGCGCACGATGTTCAGGTAATTCGCAGGTGGAATGCAGCGCATCGTGGGCGTGTACTGGTTGATGTCGCAGAAGTCCGTGCGAGCAGTGCCGCTGCGATCGCCGCGGCGTCGAACGCAGTGGATGGCGCACTCACCCTCTACATCGAGATACCTGTTGGCGATGACCCGATGCCGCTCATCACGGCGGTGCGCCTGGCGGGCGCACGTGCAAAGATCCGCACTGGCGGAATCGAGGCATCCGCGTTCCCGAGCGCGTTCGAGATTGCGCGCTTCATACTCCAGTGCATAGCGACGGGAGTTCCCTTCAAGGCGACGGCGGGGCTGCATCACCCGCTGCGTGCCGAACATCGCCTTTCGTATGCTGACGATGCGCCGAGTGGAACGATGTTCGGGTTTCTCAACGTGTTTCTCGCTGCGGCACTCGCGCGCGCGGGCAAGGTCACGTCCGCGAGCGAGCTGTCTCACGTCCTCGAGGAACGCGATCCGCGGGCATTCGTATTCTCGGACGACGCCGTGTGCTGGCGCGCGCATCGCCTCTCGGCGCACGCACTCAGCGACATCCGCGCCACATTCGCCAGCGCGTTCGGCTCCTGCTCCTTCCGGGAACCCATTGAAGATCTTCGGCACCTCGGATTGCTGTGATGACGCCAATGCTGGATGAGACCCATCGCACCGACATCACCTCATGGGTGCAATCGGCGCAGGAGCCGGACACCGATTTCCCCATCCAGAATCTTCCCCTCGGCATGTTCTGCTCGGACACGCGGTCCGCGCGTCCGGGAGTGGCCATCGGCAACAGCATTCTCGACCTGGTCGCCCTCGCGGAGCAGGGGATGCTCGACGATGCGCTCGCCGCCATCGTGCACGACTGCGCGCGCGAGGAGTCGCTGAACGCACTGTTCGCGGAGGGCCGCGCACCGCTGCGCGCACTGCGAGGGCATGCGAGCGACCTTCTGCGCACCGGCTCAGCCGGCGGTGCGCGGGCACACGAGCAACGCGTAGCCCTGCTCGTCCCGATGCGTGACGCGACGCTCCTCCTGCCTGCGCGCGTTGGCGATTACACCGATTTCTACGCGTCTATCCATCATGCGACGAACGTCGGCAGCATGTTCCGCCCGGACAACCCGCTGCTGCCGAACTACAAGTGGGTGCCCATCGGCTACCACGGCCGAGCCTCGTCACTGGTATCCAGCGGCACCGCGGTAAAGCGGCCGTCAGGCCAGACAAAGGACGATTCCGCTCCAACGCCCTCGTTCGGCCCCAGCAAGCGCCTCGACTACGAGTTGGAGATCGGCGCATTCATCGGCGCCGGCAACCCGCTCGGCGACCCCATCGCGATCGGCGACGCGGAGTCACACATCGCCGGCCTCTGCCTGGTGAACGACTGGTCTGCGCGCGACATCCAGGCGTGGGAGTATCAGCCACTCGGCCCTTTTCTCGCCAAGAACTTCGCGACCACGGTGTCTCCGTGGGTGGTGACGCTCGACGCGCTGGCACCCTTTCGCGTGGCAGCCACCGCACGGCCGGCGGACGCTCCGGACGCGCTTCCGTATCTGCGCAGCGAGGACAATGCGCGCACCGGCGGCTTCGACATCACGCTCGAGGTGCTGCTTTCGTCCGCCCGCATGCGCACCGAACGCATCCCGCCCATGCGGGTGAGCCTCGGCAGTTTCACGTCCATGTACTGGACACTCGCGCAGCTGGTCACGCACCACGCCAGCGGTGGCTGCAATCTCCAGCCTGGTGACTTGCTTGCCAGCGGCACGGTAAGTGGTGCGTCGGCTGCGTCGCGCGGCTGCCTCCTCGAGCGCACCTGGCGAGGCACCGAACCGCTCACATTGCCATCGGGTGAAGCGCGTCGCTTTCTCGAAGACGGCGACGAAGTCATCCTGCGCGGCTGGTGCGACCGCGACGGACATCGACGCATTGGCTTCGGCGATTGTCGCGGGACCGTGGTGGCCGCAGCGCTGTAGCCGCGCCTCGCTACGGAACGGTGTCTGGCACGACGCCGGCGGGGAACGCCACGGGCGCCTGCGTCCACCCTTTCACGCGCAGCCGTTGACCGATGCGAATTCGGTCGCCGACCAATCCATTGAGCGCCCGAATGACCTCCGGCGTGGTGCTGTACACGAGCGCGACTGACGCCAGCGCCTCACCACGCTGCACGGTGTGGTACCACTCGCGTCGCCCCGCGTTCTGTGCCACGAGTCGAGCTCGGTCGCTGGCACGGCGCGCTTCACGACGCTGCCAACCGACGCCTCGCAGCGCCGAATACTTGCGATGCAACCTGGCCAGAAGGGAATCGGCTTCTGCCGTCGCACCCGAGGGCACGCCGAGGCTGAGCCGCTCGCGAGCGGATTCGATTTCGATGCCGCGCGACAAGTAGAACAGGGTCCGCTTGGGCACGATCGAGACGAGCGTGTCCACCGGCCAGTCGCGTTGGTCAAAGGCGGGGGGCGAGTCTGGAGCACTGAGGGGATCGCGCGGCTCCAACCCGAGGTAAATCAGCCGGCCACCAATCGGATTCGCGGAATCACCGCGAGCGTCCGTGAGCACCAGCAACCCGCGAGTCGCGCGGAAGTAGTCCACAGCCGGCCGCTGCCACACGCTCACCTGTGCGAGCACCTTTTCGTCCGGGCGCAGCACGGTGAGTCGCAGTTCCCGATCCGCGTACACGCGCGCGTCGCGGGGGTCAGAGCGGATGGCGTGCACCGCGAGCTGGGCGCCCGTGACCAGTATCGCCAACCCGATGCACCACGCGAGGTACTTCAGCCAAACCGGATAGGACCCACGCCGCCGGCGCCGGCGATTGCGTCGCGGCATCGCCTCCCAGTTGGGCAGTTCCCCTGTTTCAGCCGTCCAGACTCCTTCGGCGGGAATCGGCGGTGGGGGCGGGACTCGGTTCACGTTGCTCGAGTGTGGGTCACGTGCTCAATCTGCATGGGAAGAACAGTGCCGCAATGCAGAAGAAGTCCCGAGCCGACTCATGTAACAAATGTTGCAATTTTGCTTGCCCTACTCTGCAACCGTTGTTACCTTCCGAGAAGCGTTCCTGGCTACTCGTCCCAGAGTGTGCCTTGCCTCGGCCCGTAGTTCCGCCCGACCGGAGGCTGTTATTCGTATCGTCCCGATCGTTCGTCAGCTCGCCGTTGCCGTCGCCGCTGCGTGTACCGTGGTATTCACCGCGTCGCAGGTCGATCCGGTGTTTCTCGGACAGGCTCCGGTTGCTGGCCGGGTCCTCGCGGCGGCGTACCTCGATTCCGCGTCCATCCGCGCACCCTGGCTGAGCCTTCCCGAGGCGCTTGCCATGCGGCACCCGCAGTTCCAGCGCGATGTCGAGGCATTTGCCGCCGACTTGCGCGGAACCGGCAGGATCGACGGCAGCCGCGTGGACTCCATTGCCCGTGTGGCCGTGCGCGAGGCCTATCATCGGCGCATTCCCCCGGCGCTCGTGCTCGGAGTCATGCTCACCGAGAACGACCGCTTCAAGTCGCGCGCTCGGTCGAATGTCGGCGCGCTTGGCCTGATGCAGATCATGCCTCGCCTCTGGACGCCGAATCTCGGTCCTATCCTGGGCCGCGATCTGCGCGATGACGAGACCAATGTCCGCTACGGTGTGTACATCCTGAAGCACTTTGCCAAGCGGACGCCGGACTCGCTCGATGCCGGGGACGTGATTCGCACCGCGCTGCTCTCGTACAACGGTTGCGTCCGCGGGAGTAACACCAAGGATTGCAAGGCGTACCCGGCCAAGGTGCAACGCTACGTCGAGCGCAACGCGCGGGAAGTCTGTTCCGGTCGCGCGTACCAGGAGTGCGTCGCGCTTCCGTTGTGGGCGGCGCTGCGCGACACCACCCCTCCGCCCATGCCCAGCGCGTCGTTGGCCAGCACCCTTCCTGCCACCGCCACCGATCGCGCCCACGGACCCGTCCGTACAGCGCCGCTGGCCGCCAGATTCTCACACTGGCTGTCGAGCGCTGGAGCGCGCGGCGGCAACTAGCGGCTTCTGATGTCACCGAAAGCGGGGCGCGGTCAATGACCGCGCCCCGCTTTCGTACGTTCGCCAAACAGCCTACTTGATCGCTTCGATCTTGGTCGTGGAGTTCTGCTTGATGTTGATCTCCGCATTCTGGGCGAGGATCGTGATCTTGAGGATGACGTCATCCGTGGACGCGCCGCCGAGGTAGACTCCCTTCGGCGAGATGAAGAAGGCGCCGGTGCTGTTGCCCGACGTCTCCATCGCGACCGGCGTTCCCTGCATGCTGCCGCTGCCGGCGGCCTTCACCGTCGTGACGCGGTTGACGAGGAATGCCTTTTCTCCAGCGATCGTCGTGTCGCCGATCACCTTGTAACTGGTGACGCTGGTGCGGTCCATCTCCAGTCCCTGTTGGGTCATCTTGCCGGTGGCCGTGTCGGCCCACGTCAGGCCCGGCGAGAGGTTGGTCCGGTAGCTCGGAAGCAGTCGGCCAACCCCATCCGTGATCTGAGCCAGTTGCGGATCCACGCCAACTGGGGCTTTGCTGGAGTAGAACTTTCCAGTAGGGGAAATCAGGGATACGAACGTGGCACCCTTGAGCTTGCTGACGTCAGGCGATGGACCCGAGCTCTTGAGCGCGATCGAATCCAGGGTCATCGTCGCCATGACGGTGTCCTTGGCGTGCTTCATCAGGCTCACGGTCACTTCCTGCTGCAACCCGACGGAAAAATCGGCGTTGCCCATCGGCGAGGTCTGGCTGCCGTTGGTCGTCGAGGAGATCCGGTATTTGGTCGTGCCGGCCGCGTACTCCACGCGCTGCGCGCCGAGCGGCGCAAAGGCAAGCGGAGCGACCATGAGCAGCGCCTGGGCTAGGCGCGCAGAACGAACGGTCATTGCAAACTCCTGGCTGACGGAAAAGCGCCCGCGAAGTCGCTGGCGCCACTCAGTATACGCGCTTGAGGACGAAAGGTTACTCTACCAGCGGCACCTATCCGATCATCCATCAGACTCATCCATGTCAGAGCAATTGCCGCATGTGCAGGACGCCGTGATCGAGCGGCTGTATCACGACGTCGTGCTCCCCTCGGCCGCGACAGCGGGCTCGGCAGGCTTCGACTTGCGAGCCTATCTGCGTGAGCGCACCATCCGGACGTCCGATGGCGCGGTGCAGGGCGAACTGGTCGCGGAGCAGCACGGCGACGACTGGTGCGTGGTCATCGCCCCGGCGCAGATGGCACTCATTCCCCTCGGGTTCAAGACCCGGCTTCCGCACGGCGTCGAGGCGCAGGTGCGGCCGCGCAGCGGCCAGGCGTTCAAGCAGGCGCTCACCATACCCAATGCGCCTGGGACGGTTGACGCAGACTACGCGGAAGAATGGATGGTCATCGTGCGGAACGATGCGCCCGTACCGCGGCGCATCACGCATGGCGAGCGCATCGCCCAGGCGGTATTCGCGCGGTGCCTGATGGTGAATCTTCTCGAGGGAAACGTCAGCCGCTCCACCGAGCGGGCTGGGGGCTTCGGCAGCACTGGCTAGACCCAGAAACAAGAGCGGCAGAACCCGATGGGCTCTGCCGCTCTCCTTCATCGTTGTGGGTTCCGCCCAGAAGTGGAACCGCACTCGAATGAATCCGGACCGCAAGACCGCCGATCCGCGTAAACCGTTGTAAATTAACGGATTACGGTGATCTTGCTGGTCCGAGGCTGACTAGACAATTGATCACCTCCTTCGATTCGGGTTCATCACATGTGCAACGGAATCTCCTACCCAAATTGCCACGTAGGGTTCCTCCACGCAAGCGGTGGCGCGCTGCGTGTGTGTTCGTGCTCCGGCGCTTGCCGCCTTCCCGCGCCATCGCTCAACTTGATGGCCCGGGATAGACTCCGTCGCCAGTCGTTCAGGCACCTGTTCCCTCATCGTCCTCCATGTCCGTTCAGCGCTTGTTCGTTGCCGCCGCCTTCCTGCTCGGCGCCTGTGCGTCGCCGCAGCCATCGGGTTCGGTGCCCGCTCCAACGCCCGCACCGGAGCGCGCGAGCGTCTCCTCGGCGCCGAACCTGGACTACTGGATCTTCGCAGCGTCCGAAGCCACCGACCGGATTGCCCTGATCCGGTTCGGCCCTGGCGGCATTCGCGTCGAGCGAGAGAACGTGACCGGCATCATGCCCGCCGACGTCGACGGTCCGCACGGCGTCACCGTGTCGCCGGACGGACGGTTCTATTATGTGTCCACGGCGCACGGAGCGCCGTTCGGCTACCTGTGGAAGTACACGACGGCGAGCGACTCGTTTGCCGGCCGGGTGATGCTCGGGAATTTCCCCGCCACTGCGCAGCTGACGCCGGATGGCGCGTTCATCTTCGTCGTGAACTTCAACCTGCACGGCGAGATGGTGCCGTCCTCGGTGTCCATCGTCTCCACCGACGAGATGGTGGAGATCGCACGCGTGCAGACGTGCACGATGCCGCACGGCTCTCGCGTCAACGTGCAGGGCACGAAACAGTATTCCGGCTGCATGATGGACGACATGGCGGTGGAGATCGACACACGCAGCTTCGGTGTGTCGCGCCACTTCCTGCTCACGAGAGGCAAGGAGATGGGGATGACAGGCGCGCCGGCGAAGAGAGCCGCCGCCGGCGCGGCGCACGACATGAGCGGTCACGGCATGGAGGCACCAAAGCCCGGGGACGTCAGTTGCTCTCCGACGTGGGTGCAACCCTCGGCCGACGGTGCGCACATCTTCGTCGCCTGCAACAAGACCAGCGACGTCGTTGAAGTGAATGTCGCGCGCTGGGCCATGACTCGACGCATCCCCATGGGCGACGGCGTGTACAACCTCGCCGTGACGCGTGACGGCAAGTACCTCATCGGTACCAACAAGCGGGACAAGTCCGTGTCGATCGTCGAGATCGCGTCGGGTCGGGAGGCGGCGCGAATTCCCACCACGCGGCGGGTCGTGCATGGCGCTGTCGTCTCGAGCGACGACCGCTACGTGTTCATCTCGCAAGAGGGCATCGGCTCCGAGCCCGGCGCCGTTGACGTAATCGACCTGCGCTCTCTCCAGAAAGTGGCGACGGTGGATATCGGCCAGATGGCCGGCGGCATCGATTTCTGGAAGACGACGCCGTTGCGCCCATGACCGGCGCCGCACCGGCGCGCGGCGCCAGCTACTGGAGCACGAGCCGGTCGCACCGCTACAGCCTCCTCTTTGCGCTGCCACTGCTGTTGCTGTACGAGCTGCTCGAGTTCGTCGCTCCCGTTCGCTCGGGAGGAGGCGTGATTCGCAATGGCGCCGACGTCATCCTCACGAGCCTCTTCACTGCGATACTCGGTGCGCGCGGACCGCTCGCGTTCATGGCGATCGTCATCGGCGTCTCGCTGTGGCTCATTCATCGAGACAAGACGAGCGGACCCCTTCGTCCGCGCTACTTTGCGCTGATGCTTGGCGAGTCGTTCGCGCTCGCCTTGGTGTTCGGGCTGGTGGTCGGCATTGCGACGATGCAGCTCCTTGGTCCGCTCCGCGGGTTGGCGGCCGGTGGCGTCGGCGGGTCGCCACTCGATCGATTCACACTGTCACTCGGTGCGGGGCTGTACGAGGAGCTTCTGTTCCGTGTCGTGTTGGCCGCCCTGTTGGCGAACGGATTCCGTGCCCTTGGCGCGAGCCGCGTGGCCGCCGGCATCGCGGCGATGTTCGTGGGTGCCGTGCTCTTTTCGGCGTTCCACTACATTGGCCCCCTTGGCGAGACGTTCGAGCTGGAGTCGTTCGTCTTCCGCTTTATCGCCGGTCTCGCGTTCTCTGCGCTGTACCTCACGCGAGGATTCGGCATCACGGCCTGGACCCACGCGCTGTACGACGTGTTCGTGCTGCTGTGACGCTGGTGCCTCCTTGAGGCAGGACGGTGCGGCGTGACTCGGTGCGAGGGGAGGGGAGGGCAGCGTCGGGTATCGGCGCGTCCGACGCCCTATCTGCCGCGGAGCATCGACGCGAACAGCTCGATCGCCCGCGTGTCGGCCAGTTGGCCGAGCGAGTACATCGCCGCTGCCCGTGCGTCGCGATAGCGGTTTTCCCGTGCGATGTCGAGCAGTTGCGGCACGGGATCGTGGCTCTTCTCGTGCTTCCGTGCGAGCGCATAAACCGCTTCGCGCCGATGGCTCACCACATCGTCGTCCGCATTGGGGTCGGCGGGCAGCGTGCCGGCGGCGGCGCGCGCCATGAGGTCAGCCGCCCGGCGTCGGTGGCTCATCAAACGGCTCGTATCGCGCGCCGCCTCGGCGAGAATCTCCCAGCGCGGCTGCGAGTCGATGACGACGAGCGGAAACAGGGCGGACGAGCTCGCGCGCCCCTGACCAGTGCGCGCGAGCGCCCGCAGGAACGCACCGGCGTCGGACGCCGCGACCGCGCCGAGGTCGAGCACGGTGTCGCCCAGCACTGGAAGTGGCCCGATCGCCACCCGCAACCAGCTCGGCACGCCTTCGACCATGCGTACCGTTACGCGGACCGGACCCGCGTCACACGATGTCATGGTTCGCTCCCACGGACCGTGGACGTACACGTTGCCCTCGTAGAAGCGGCTGCGCGGATCGCCCAGGCCGTCGGAGTACATGTGGATTCCATCGCCGCACGTGCCGGCGCGCGCTCGTGTCGCGAACGCCACCGTCCGCGTTCCGGCAGCGCGGAGCCGCTCGGCGAGCGGACTCTGTGCCGGCAGCAGCGCTGGCGCGGAGAGCAGGATCAGTGCGAGCCGAGCCTGTCGGGCGTTCATGCTACTGCTTGAGAAGGTCGAGCAGGAACTGCGTCACGCGTGGGTCCTTCCGCGTGCCGAGCCATGAGATCGCCTTCTGCTTGAGCGCAGGATTCTTCTCGGCCCGGGCGATCTGGAGCAGCCTGTCGGTCGCCTCCGTTTCGCGGCGTTGCGCATACACCCACAGGAGCTGTTCCTGAAGCGCTGGCTGCCCGTTGAATTCGTCGTACAGCGGTGCGAGGTCCTTCAGCTCCAGCGCGTACAGCGGTGCTCCTGTGTTCTGTCCCGTGGTCAAGGTGCTTTGCACCTGTCCCGCGTGATACAGCGCCTTCTTGCGGACTTCCACTTCATGTCTGCCATCGCGCGCGATGCCGAGCAGCCAGGACGTCCGGTCCGGAGTGCGCTGGTTCGATACGGCCTGGATGAGCGCCTCTCGCAATTCCGGGCTGGCCGTCCTGGTGAACAGCGTCTTGAAGTAATCCGATTCGTCTCCGGCCCGGCGACCCTGCGACATGTAGTTCACCGCGCGGATCCGAAGGTCGGTGGAAACGTTTGACTGTTCGGCGAAGCGACGGATGGCGACGCGAGCGGTGGGGCTTCTGTGCTGCGCGAGCGCACTCAGCGCGCGATCGCGGATCTCCGCGTCGCCGGCATTGAAGAGGATGGAATCGAGCGCCTTGGCAGCCCGCTCGGTGTTCACGGACGACAGCCACTGCACGGCCTCGCGGCGAACTTCCGTGCTGGGATCTGCACTCGCGACGCGGAGCAGGATGTCAGCGCGCTCCTCCTCCTTGGTCTGCGCGACGAGGTACACCGCGCGCTTGCGCAGTCTGATGGAGCACTCGTCCTTCCTGCCGAGCACACTCTGGAGCACGGGCAACGCCTGGTCCGGATCGAGCTGGATGATGCCGGCGAGCGCTGTGAGCGCGATGTCGTCGTCCTCGGTGGGACACCGCTTCTCCGTGAGGAGCTTGTCGGCACCTTCTCTGATCTCGAGTCCGGCGTCCGCCTCGCCACGTTTGGCCTGCTCGGAGCGAATGCTCGCGCGAAGCTGCTTCGCGTCGTTCAGCGTGCCGGCGTTGGGGTAGCGCGTGACCTGCCGGTCCAGGGCGACGACGGCCTGTCGCAGCTCGGTTGACGTGCCGCTCTTATACAGGGCGTACGCCCGGTAGTAGAGCGCATCCCGGGCGAACTCGGAGTCCGGATACCGGTCAGCCACGGTGGCAAAAAGAGTGGCCGCGCGCTTGAAGTCGCCGTCGTTGAGC
Organism: Gemmatimonadaceae bacterium; assembly: GCA_031407575.1. GTDB lineage: Bacteria > Gemmatimonadota > Gemmatimonadetes > Gemmatimonadales > Gemmatimonadaceae > AG11. The sequence continues at coordinate 30,959 of JANOIJ010000180.1, forward strand.
GCGGTGCGGGCAAGCCGATAGAGCGAGTCGGCGGGATCCGCCGGCCGCGCCGAGCGCGGTGCGGGCAGCACCGGAGCGCGCACGGGCTCCGATGTGTAGGCGTACGTGGAGGAGGGGAGCTGGGCACCGGCGGCGGCACCTGAGAACACCAGCAGGGAAGCGAGAAGTAGAAGTTTACGCATGGTCCATGAGCTCAGGTGCCCGCCGACGCGGACACGCCGGAGGGAATGTTGGATCGCAGCTTCGGCAATACGTTGCGCTTGTCCAGCGACTGGTTGATGGCGTCAAGATCGATGCGGCGCCCGTCCTTGGCGTACTGTGAGAGCTGCATCAGGACGAGCTCGAGGTCCTCGAGCAGCCGCGTGATCGCAGCGTCATCCGTGCGCCGGGTGGCCAGGAGCAGGCGCGTTGTGCCGAGCAGCTCTCGGGCGAGCGACGTGAACTGCGCATCGAGCCGAGCACCATCGGTCGCACCCGCCTGGGCCCGAAAGCCGGTGAGCAGGACCTCGGCGCGAGTGAGGTGCTCGACCACGGCGAATCGGTAGGACAAGGCATCCGTGGCGCGATCGCCGGCTTCATTCGCCCTGTCGAGCCGCAATCCCCGCTCAGCGGCTGCGCTTGCGGCCCGAGCAGCGGTCCCCTGGCGCTCGCGAGACGACGCCACGCGTCCATCGGGCGTTTGATCCGGAACGTCGCTGGAGACGAAGGGCGGCAGCGGTTCCAGGCGGAGCGTGTCGACCAGTTGTGTTGTCGCCTGAGGCGCCGCTGCGACACGACCGTCCGCGACACCCGCGTTGCCGGAAAACCGTCCGATCGCGATACCGAGTAGCAGCACCGCCGCAGCGGCTGCCCCGGTTGCAAGCCACCGGCGCGCGCCACGCGCCGCAAGGATCGGCACGACCACTTCGGCGTCGCGAGCGCGGGCGATCGCCGCCCACATGGCCTCGCGCGGAGGCTCGGGCGGTGCGTTGTAGCTCGTTGCTGCGTCTCGCAGCAGTTCGTCGAACTCGTCGTCCATCATGCGGTAGCGTCCCCTGCGAAGAGTGCCAGCGCCGCGCGCAACTTGGCGCGTGCGTCGAACAGCCGTGCCTTTGACGTACCAACCGGGATCTGGAGCGTGTTCGAGATCTCCTCGTGCGTGTAGCCCTCCACGTCGTGCATCACGAACACGGGGCGCAGCTTGACCGACAGCGCGTCGATCGCCGCGTGAAGCCGCTCGCGGAGGTCGTGTGGCGCCACGCGCACCGCGGTCGCGGGCAGCTCCCCCGCGTCGTCGATGGACGTGTTGCGCGCCCGCAGCCGCGTCACCGAGCGCATGCCATTGAGCGAGACGCTGGTCGCGATGGTGTGCAGCCAGGTGGCGAGAGACGCCTCACCTCGATATTGCGAGAGCCGGCCGAACGCACGAATGAACGTCTCCTGTGTGAAGTCCTGAGCCAGATCGGCGTCGCCCGCGAGCCGAAAAGCCAGTCGATAGACGCGGTCCACGTGCGCGTCGTACAACGCACGCTCCGCCGAGCGGTCGCCGGCGATACAGCGGGCCACGAGTTGTATGTCGGTCACGACAATGATTCTCTTGCCGATGCCGTCTGGTGGGTGTCGGGCATTGCACTCCCTAGACACAGCCCGTGTGGGAACGGTTGGGTATCTGTGCGCGTCTCGCCGATTCGGCGGTTAGCTTACGGGTTACGCTCGTTACTTCGCCATACCAGACACGCATCATGCCCTTCGCCGGATTCAAGCTTCACCCAGACCTGCTTCGTGGTACCAAGGAGCTGGGATTCACCCGCGCCACACCAATTCAGGAGCAAGCCATTCCTCCGGCGCTGGAAGGCCGCGACCTCCTTGCGTGCGCCATGACCGGCAGCGGCAAGACCGCAGCATTCCTGCTCCCCATCCTGCACCGCCTCATGGGCAAGCCGCGCGGCACCACGCGCGCTCTCGTGCTCACACCCACCCGGGAACTCGCGGCGCAGATCGTCGAGCATCTCGACCAGCTTGCCGTACACACGCCGCTGTCCGGCGCTGCGGTGTTCGGCGGCGTGGGAATGGGACCACAGGAGCACGCGTTCCGCACTGGCGTCGACGTCCTGATTGCCACGCCCGGCCGGCTGCTGGACCACTTCAAGCAGCCGTACGCAAAGCTGAGCGGCCTGGAAGTGCTCGTACTGGACGAAGCCGACCGCATGCTCGACATGGGCTTTCTGCCCGACATCAAGCGCGTCCTCAAGCATCTCCCCGTCAAGCGGCAGACGCTGTTCTTCTCGGCTACGATGCCGGCTCCGATCATCGCGCTGACGCGTGAGCTGCTGCACAACCCGGCGACGATCAACCTCGAACGGAAGTCCGCGCCGGCCATCGGCATTCGCCAGGCGGTGTACGCCGTGCGCGAGGAGCTCAAGCCGGCGCTGTTCGTGGAGCTCATGCGGCGCGGCGATATTGGCAGCGTGATCGTCTTTACCCGCACCAAGCACCGCGCCAACCGGCTGGCGGACTACCTGGTGGGTGAAGGCATTCCCAACGCCAAGATTCACGGCAACCGCTCGCAGGCGCAGCGCACGGACGCGCTGGAGGGCTTCAAGTCCGGGCGTTACCGCTGCCTTGTGGCCACGGATATCGTGGCCCGCGGCATCGACGTCGAGCAGCTGGAGCATGTCGTCAACTTCGACGTTCCGCACCTGCCGGAGGACTACATCCATCGGGTGGGCCGCACCGCGCGCGCCGACGCAACGGGTGATGCGTACACGTTCGTCTCGCCGGAAGAGGAGGCTGACCTGTCCGCCATCGAGCGCGCCATCGGGAAGCGCCTGCCGCGGGTGGTGGTATCCGGCTTCGACTACGCCAGCAAGCCGAAACAGCGCTTCGAGGTCCCGATCGCCGAACGCATCGCGGAGATTCGGGCGCGGAAGGCGGACGAGCGGAAGCGTGCGAAGGAGAAGGCGGAGCGACGCTCGACCCAGGGCGGCGGCTCAGCTCCTTCGCGATCGGCTGCCCCCGCGCGTTCGCAAGGGCCCCGGAGCGCGTCCGGCGGGCCTGCCCGTCTTCTCTCCGATGGGCCCTCTTTGGGAGGCGGCTCGGGACGCCGTCGCGGCGGCGGTCGCAAGCGGGGCGGGGGCGGCGGTGGCGGCGGCGGCCGTCCTGGTGGAGCGCCACCGCCAGGCGGCGGACCCTACCGCTAGGCGCTGCGAAGAGCGAGGCGAGGCGGGCAGCGAGATCGTGCCTCGCCCCTACGTTGAAAAAGACGGGAAGCAGCGCTGTTGGCGGCTTCAGCGCGCTGCACTAGCGCGGAAGTTTCTCGCGCATGTTCCCGTGGAGTCGTGTGTTAATGACGTCGAGCCGCGACTAATATTCCGGCGCTTCGTGATGTGATAATGTACGTCATCATAAGCAGTTAACTTGTTGTAAAATAGATTGATACGTCATTATCACATTCGTGCGACAGGCGGCGACATGCCGTTGATATCTACGTTCGGCCACTAACTGCGTGGCGTGACGAGCCACCAATACGGCAGCGCGGCCATCGCGCAAATAGCCGGTGGCGGGATGTGCCGTGGCCTTCGAGCGCAGGGGTCAGAGTAAGGGTCAGAGTCGGACACTCTGACCCCGACTCTGACTCTGACCCCGACTCTGACTCTGACCCCGACTCTGACTCTGATCCCGACTCTGACTCTGACCCCGACTCTGACTCTTCCACAGCCGGACCGACCAGCGCTCGCACAACCAATAGGCCAGCCCGATATGGTCGGGGTGCATATGGGTCACGATGACGCGCAG
>JANOIJ010000227.1:0-12181 GCA_031407575.1 Gemmatimonadaceae bacterium
CGCCTCGTTCGACGTCGCCCACGCCGAAGCCGCCGGTCGCGGCCCGCACGCGTTGACGTCGTGATTCCTGCTGACCCGAACCGCCGCCACGCGCGGCGGTTCGAGTATTCGTGACGACATTCGTCGACAGTCACGCGCATCTCGCCGATCCGGCGTTCGATCTCGACCGCGAGGAGGTCATCGTGCGCGCGCGACACACGGGCGCGCTCGCCATCGTGTGCATCGGTGAATCCCTCGACGCGGCCGAGCGCGCGCACGCGATCACGCGCGTGCATCCGCAGTTCTGCTACTACACCGCCGGCGTCCATCCGCACGACGCTGCGCAGTTCGACGCACAACGCGACCTCGACGCCATTCGGGGGCACGTCGCGCAGGGCGCCGTCGCGATCGGCGAGTGCGGTCTCGACTATCACTACGACCATTCGCCGCGGGACCATCAGCGCGCGGCGTTCGGCGCGCAGCTCGAGCTCGCGCGGGAGCTCCGTCGCCCGGTCGTCGTCCATACGCGCCTGGCGGAAGACGATACCATCGCGATGGTGCGCGACGCGGCAGCCGACGGCGTTCGTGGCGTGCTCCATTGTTACACGGGCAGCGTCGCCCTTGCCGAGGTCGCACTGGCGGGAGGGTGGTATGTGTCGTTCAGCGGTATCATCACGTTCAGGAAGTGGACGGACGACGTGCTGCTGCGTTGTGTTCCCGCGGACCGGTTGCTCGTCGAGTCGGACTCGCCGTACCTCGCACCGGTGCCGCACCGCGGAAAGCGCAACGAGCCGGCGTGGGTGAGCCTGACCGTTGCCCGCCTCGCGCACGTACGTGGCGTGGATGTGCCCGAACTCGGCGCACAGACTGCGGAGAACGCTAGACGGCTCTTCGGGTTGGCGTAGCCAAGCGCGCAGGATAGAATCCGCCTGTTGTGCTGGATCCGCTGGATTCCTTGTCCCACTTCACGCATCGCGCAGGAGAATTGCGTTGCCCGTCCAGACCGTGCACACCGATAGGGCGCCCGCCGCGATCGGCCCCTACTCACAGGGCGTCGTCGCCAACGGTTTTCTCTTTACTGCCGGACAGATTGCCCTCGATCCAGCGACGACGCAGGTGGTGCCGGGCGATGTCGTGGCGCAAGCCGAGCAGGTGTTCCGGAATCTTGCCGCCGTGCTCGACACGGTGGGCGCCAGCTGGGGCGACGTCGTGAAGTCCACGGTGTATCTCATGGACATGGCGGACTTCCCGCGCGTCAACGAGGTGTATGGCCGAGCGATGGGCGATGCACGGCCGGCGCGCTCCACCGTACAGGTGTCCGGCCTGCCACGCGGCGTGTTGGTCGAGATCGATTTGGTCGTCGCCATTCCGGCGCGCTGAACCTCCACCTTCAACCCGACACGCAATGTCGACGAGCAAGACGCGGGAGGAGCTCTTTCGCTTGACGAGCTTCGCCCGCTGCGCTGGTTGAGCGGCGAAACTGGGTCCGGGTGACCTGGCTGAGGCGCTGAGCGGTGTGCCCACGCATACCGATCCCCGATTGCTCGTCGGTCGAGAAAGCTTCGACGACGCGGGGGTCTTTCTCGTGCGCGACGACCTCGCCCTCGTCCAGACCGTGGATTTCTTCGCGCCGATCGTCGATGATCCGTACGAGTTCGGCCAGATCGCCGCGGCCAATGCGCTGAGCGACGTCTATGCCATGGGAGGCGAACCGCTCACCGCGCTCGCCATCGTCGGGTTTCCGGTCGACAAGCTCCCCATGAGCGTGCTCACCGACATCCTTCGCGGGGGACAGGACAAGGTGCGCGAGGCGGGGGCAGTGCTCGTCGGTGGGCACTCCATCATCGACGAAGAGCTGAAGTTCGGCCTCAGCGTCACCGGACAGGCAGACCCTCGAAAGCTCCTCACCAACGCGTCCGCGCTGCCCGGTGACGTCCTCGTGCTGACGAAGCCGCTCGGCACGGGTCTCCTCGCCACGGCGGGCAAGCGGGGAATGCTGGCGGCGTTCGGGCGCGACGCGCTGCACGCGTCGATGCGTGCGCTCAATGCCACAGCGAGCCGGGCCGCATTGGCGCACGGCGTTCGCTGTGCCACCGACATCACCGGGTTCGGCCTGCTCGGTCACGCGACGCACATCGCTCGCGCGAGTGGGGTGACGCTCCGCTTCACGAGTGCGGCGTTGCCCGAGCTGCCAGGCGCGCGAGCACTCTGGGACGCCGGCATTCGCACCGGAGGCGCCGAACGCAACGAGGCGTTCGTCGCTCCGCTCGCGGAATTGACCAATGCACGCGCGGCGGACATCGCCCTCGCGCTCGATCCGCAGACGTCCGGTGGCTTGCTCCTCGCCGTGCCACCCTCGCGGGTCGCTGGCTATCTTTCCGCCGTCGCGGGAAGCGTCGTCGTGGGTCAGGTCGAACGACGTGGGAACGCGTTCGTCGTCCTGGGGTGATTGGTGGGAGTGGTTGGGGCCTGGTGGCTTCCGTCGTCTTCAAAACGATTGCGAGGCGCATTGCGTCTTGGGTGGGTTCGATTCCCATGCACTCCCGCCACCTGCTGTCGTCCTCTCAAGCTGCCGTCGTGATTCCTTCGCCACTCCGTACCTTGCCGTTCCCGCGCGCTTCGACGTGCGCGCTCTTACTGCTCGCATCCATCGGCTCGCCGGGTCTCGCACAGCGCCCCGATAGCGCGCGAGTCGCGGTCACGCCGCCGAAGGTCGACACCGTCGTGCGCGCCGACTTGCGTCCGCCCCTCTCGCCGCGGCGCGCATTCGTCTACTCCTTCATCGCGCCTGGCCTCGCGCAATCGCGACTCGGCCGACCCGTCGCCGGTGCGATCTTCGTGTTCACGGAAGCAGTGGCCATCGCGATGTTGCGCGAGTCCTCCGCCGACTTGCGCCAGGCGAAGCGCTTTCGCACGGACTCACTGGTGACCCTCGGCAACGATCCGCTCTCGGGCGCGCCCGTGACGCAGGAGTCGGCGTTCAACGATGGGCTCATCAATCTTCGGAAGAGCCACGTCGAAGACTGGATTGCGTTCCTCGTCGCGAATCATCTCTTCGCCGGCGCCGACGGGTACGTCGCAGCGCACCTGTGGGATCTTCCCGCACAGATGACCGTGTCACGCACGCGGCACGGCACCGTCATCGCCGCGAGCATTCGCTGGTGACCGACCACCCGCCGCACGACGCACCAATCGGCGTCTTCGATTCCGGATTGGGCGGGCTCACCGTGGCGCATGCGATCATGCGGCAGTTGCCCGGTGAGAGCATCGTGTATTTCGGCGACACGGCGCGCGTGCCCTACGGACCAAAGTCCCCCGACACGGTGCGGCGCTACAGCCGAGAGATCGTGTCCTATCTGCTCGAGCAACACGTCAAGGCCATCGTTGTCGCGTGCAACACCGCCACGGCGCACGCGCTCCCCATGCTGGACGCCGAGCTCGACATCCCCGTCATCGGCGTGGTGGGGCCTGGCGCGCGCGCGGCCGTGCGCGCCACACGCAACGGACATATCGGCGTAATCGGCACGGCTGGTACGATCAAGTCGGGCGCCTACGAGCGGGCCATCCGCGCCGAATCACCGAACGCGGTCGTGACAGCGCTTCCGTGCCCGCTGCTGGTTCCACTCGTGGAGGAGGGGTGGACGGATCACGACGCCACGCGCCTCATCGCTCGTGAGTATCTCGCGCCATTCATGCGCGACGAGGTCGATACGCTCGTATTGGGTTGCACGCACTATCCGCTGCTCAAGCCGATGATCGCCGACATCGTCGGCCCGCGCGTGCGCCTCATCGACAGCGCAGAAGAGACCGCGGCGGACACCAGGCGCATGCTCGCCGAGCACGGCATCGCGAGCACGCGGAGTGAGGGCAGCTATCGGTTCGTCGCCTCTGACGACCCCCAACAGTTCCTAGTGCTAGGGCAGCGCTTTTTCGGCGATACGATCGAGCGCGTTGAGGTCCGCACCTTCGGGTGACAGGTCGCCGTTCCATGACCGCAGCGCAATCCGCTCGGGCGTGATCGCCAGGAACGTGGGCGCGTCCAGCCAGCTGCCCGCGTTCGCGTACACGCCCCCGCCGGCGGCACGCTCGAGCGTGGCCACGTGCGAGTGACCGAAGATCACCAGCTCGATCGTCGCATCGGCCGCAAGCGTCGCATTCGCCACGTCGCGCAGGCCGTTCCCGCGGTCCTGCGGCTGGTAGCTTCGGCTCGCATTCGAGCTGCCCAGCGCAAGGCGCGACGCCAAGTCCGGATGCAGGCTCCTGAAGGCACGTATTGCAACGCGATTGCGCAGGACGTGCCGCAGCATCCGATACCCCTTGTCTTCCCGCTCGCGAAGTCCGTCTCCATGCTCGACGTGCGCGCTCCAGCCGCCGACGCGACCGATCAGTGGCCCGAACAGGAAATCAATCCCCGCCTCGCGCAGCACGTCGCCGCCCCAGCAGTCGTGGTTGCCTGCGATCATCGTCATCGGAATGCCGGCATCGCGCAGGTCCATCAGCGCCGCCAGCACGCGCACTCCGCTTCGTGGCACCACGCTTCGCCATTCGAACCAGAACTCGAACAGGTCGCCGTTGATCAGCAGCGAGCCGGCGCGGCCCGGCAGTGCGCGAAGAAACGAGAGGAGCGATCGCTCCACGGCGTCAGGCGCATGACCGAGATGCACGTCGGAGATCACATAGCAGGGCGGGGCGAGCACGGAAGGATTCTATATGCCTCGCGCGCCCTTTACAAACCTTCCAGGCTCCGGCAACTTCGCGCGCCGCGCGCTCCGGCACCCTCCCGCCTCACCGCATGACATACTCGCATTCGACGACCGTTCGGGTCCGCTACGCTGAAACCGATCGCATGGGTGTCGTGTACTATGCGAACTACCTGATATGGTGCGAGGTCGGTCGCGTCGAGCTCTTGCGCGCGCTCGGCCGCAGCTACGCGGTGCTCGAGACCGCCGGTGTTGGACTCGCTGTTTCGGAGGCGCGGGTGCGCTACCTGGCGCCCGCGCGATTCGACGATCTCGTGCGTATCGAGACCACGCTCACAGGCGTTCGCTCCCGCGCGATCACCTTCGACTACCTGATCACTCATGCGGAGTCCGGAACCCGCCTTGCCACGGCCCACACGTCACTCATCTCCATCGATCGCGACGGCCGCATCGCGGCCATTCCGGGGGCCTTGCGCGAAGCACTGGACGCTGTGCTCTAGCCTGTTGGTGCTCGGCGCGGCGAGTGCGTGCCGGTTGACGTGGCCAGAGCCGCTGACGAGCGAGATGTCGGCGCGCGCTCGCCTCTTGCGCATCGAGGACACCCGCCGCGAAGAGCCATCGCTCATGGACTCGCTGCTTCGTAGCCCATCTTCTGCCGTGCGCGCGCAGGCCGCGCTCGCGGTGGGGCGGATCGGTGCGCGGGCGCATCTGCGCACGGTACGCAATCTCGCAGCGGACGCCGATGCACAGACGGCCGCGACCGCTCTGTTCGCGCTTGGCCTGATGAAGGACACGGGCTCGGTATCGCTCGCTGCCGACGCCGTGCGCCGCGGAGCAGCGCGCGGTGTCGAGGGGGCGTGGCTCCTCGGCGAGCTGGGTGAAGCGGGACGTGCGGCGATTGTCGCCGGACTCTCCGATCCGGCCGTCGACCGGGAGACGCGCGGCCAACTGCTGCTTGCAAGTGCGCGCCTCCGTCCTGTTCCGGCTGTTGGCGTGATTCCCCATCTCACGAGTAGCGACAGCGCCATCGCGTGGCGCGCCGCGTACGTCCTCGCGCGGGCACGCAGCGCCGCCGGAGCACGTGCGATGCTCGCCCAGGCAATCTCGCCGTGGGTCGCGGTCCGCGAGCAGGTCGCGCGCGCAGCGGCACGCGGTATCGCAGGCGACTCACTCAGTGCGACGGCGCGCGACGTGCTCGCGCGACTGGTCGTCGACACCAGCGCACGCGTGCGCATCAACGCGATCCGATCCATCGCGTCATTCGGCGCGCCGGCCCGCAGCACCGTGGTGTCCGCGCTCCGCGACGACGATCGTGGCGTGCGGCTCGTCGCAGCGCAGTCTCTCGATGCAGTCCTCGACACGTCCGCCGGCGAATGGATGGACGCCTTCGCCGCCGACACGAGCTTCGTGATCAAGCGAGCGATCGCCGACGGCGCCGTTCGACGCGCCATCAACCTCGCCGACCGTGCCGGATGGGCATCCCGCGGCGACTGGCACTTTCGCGCGGCAGCAGTGGAGCTAGCCGGCCGCGGCGACGCCACCTCGGCTTTCGCACGGCTCGGTCGCGTCCCACAGGACGGTGACGGCAGGGTCCGCGCGGCGCTCGCATCGGCGCTGGCATCGCTCGCGGACAGCGCGTCCGTTCGTGTCCCAGCGCGGACGCGGCTGCGCGCGCTCCTGGGTGACGAAGACGTCGGTGTTCGCACTGCGAGCCTCGGCGCGCTGCGTCGTGGCGCCACCGCCGATGATCTCGCGGCGGCGCTCCCGTCGTATCAGCGCTCTCTCGCCGATCGCGACAACGATGCACGAATGGCGTTCTGGAGCCTTGCCGATTCCGCTACGCGGCGCGGAGCATTGCCGGAGTCCCTCGAGACACGCCTTCGCGCGTTCGCGCGCCCTCGCGAGCCACTGGAGCGCATGGCGGCATCGCGCGTGAAGGGATTCGGCGCGTGGTCCGACAGCCTGGGAACTGCGCGGCCGCTGGTCTGGTACGAGGAGCGCGCGCGCGAGTCGGTGGACACTGCGCCCGTGCTTCGCATCGTGACCGACCACGGAACGCTCGAGCTCGAACTGTTCGTGTCGGACGCGACGCTGACCGTCTACAACATCGTGTCACTGGCCAGGCGCGGCTATTTCGACGGTCAGCAGTTTCACCGCGTGGTGCCGAATTTCGTTGTCCAAGCCGGTGATCCGCGCGGCGACGGCAACGGCGGACCGGGGTATGCCATTCGTGACGAGCTGAATCGCCACAGGTACCGTCGAGGCACCCTCGGAATGGCGCTGTCCGGCCCACACACAGGTGGCAGCCAGTTCTTCGTCACACATTCGCCGCAGCCCCATCTCGATGGCGGCTACACCGTTTTCGGGCAGGTCCTGTCGGGCCTGGAAGTCCTCGATCGCATTGTACAGGGAGACCGCATTGTTCGTGTCACGGTTCGCTAGCCTGATTGTTGTGAGCGCTGTTGTGCTTGCTGGGTGCCGGCCCCCCCGGGTTGCTGAATTGCCCGGCGCACTGGCATCCGTCCAGCGACTTCCACGCGGCACGCTGCCGGATGGCAAGCGGAAGGTGGTGTTTCAGTGGGAGATGCGCGACGGCGACATCACGGCACGCGGCGACGGCGTGGCGCGCATCGCGTCTCCGGACAGCGTCCGGCTCGACTTCTTCCTCGCTGGCGGGTTCGGCAGTGGAGCCGCGATCCTCATTGGCGACTCGCTGCTCGTCCCTGGACCGGACATGACACGCAAGCTGGTGCCACCGCGAGCGCTCCTCTGGGCAGCGCTCGGGCGGTTTGACGTACCATCCGAGCGCGACACGCTCGTGCGCGTTGACGGCGCTCTGCTCCGCGCCGACATTGGATCACCGGTGCGCTGGCGCGCCACGTTCCGCAGCGACACGCTCACGCGGCTCGAGCGCGTTGAGGGCGGGCGCCTGCAGGAATGGGTGGAGCGCTCGTCCGATCAAAAGGTGCAGTACCGCAATGAGGCGGCGCGCCGCTCACTCTCGCTGGTCATGAAACAGTCCGATGTCGTTGCCTCGTTTGACCCGTCGATCTGGCGCTTCTAGCCTCGCGGTCCTGCTCCTCCTGCTGCTGGCCGCCTGCATTCCGCGCTACGGGTTTGCGGGAGGCGGCTTGCCGCCGAACATCCGCACAATGGCGATTCAGCCGTTCGACAACGAGACGCCCACACCAGAGTTGCAGAAGGAGCTCCTCGACGCCATGCGCAAGGAGCTCCAGCCGAGGCTCGGCGTGCGCGACGCACCACTGGAGCGCGCGGATGCCCTCGTGCGCGGAGTCGTCAGGTCCTACGATGCCGATGTCCCGGTTGGCTTCAGCGCTGATCCGTCGCAGGCAGTGACGTCGCGACGGAGGCTCCAGATTACGCTCGACGTGCAGATCATCGACCAGACGACTGGCAAGACCCTGTGGGAGAAAAAGGCGTTGCGCGTTGAGGGCGAGTACGCCGAGCGCGACGAGGCCGGTGGTCGCCGCGAAGCCATCAAGCGCGTCGTGAGCGACATCGTTGAGGGGGCGCAATCCCAATGGTGAGGACGCGTGCTGGCCTCACCTCGCTGGGGTGTCTCGTCACGCTCCTGTGCCTCGCGGCTGTCGTCTATTTCGGCATCAGCGTCGGAGAGCACTTCTTTCGGTTCTTCCAGTATCAGGATGCCATGCGGCAGGAGGTAAAGTTCGCGGCGCACAACAGCGATGCACTCATCCTCCGCCATCTGCGGCAGAAAGCCGATTCGCTCGGCCTTCCCGAGGCAGCGGGCGAAGTGACGCTCCAGCGCGACGGGCGGCATATCGAGATCGAGTCGGAGTACTATGTGCACATCGAGCTGCCGCTGATGGTGCGCGAGCATCGATTCAACCCGCACGCCGAAGGCATCTTTTGACGGACGGGACGCCGCGCGATCCTGCGGCGAAGGTTCTCGACTTGGGTTCCGCTGGTCGGTGGCGGGCATCGCAACACGGCCGAGTCGTCTTCACGAATGGCGTTTTCGACTTGCTGCATCCCGGTCACGTCGACGTGCTTCTCGGCGCGCGCCGCTGTGGTGACGCGCTCGTGGTGGGACTGAACAGCGATGCCTCGGTGCGCAGACTCAAGGGTCCCGACCGGCCCGTCCGCGGCGAGGTCGATCGCGCCTACGTGTTGGCAGCGTTCGAGGTGGTGGATTGCGTCGTGTTGTTCGATGAGGATACGCCGCTCGACCTCGTCAGGGCGCTGCGCCCGGACGTGCTGGTGAAGGGCGGCGACTACACCGAGGCGACGATCGTCGGCGCCAAGGAGGTCCGGAGCTGGGGCGGCGACGTGCGCGTCGTTCCGCTCACTCCGGGACAATCAACCACCCGTATCGTGCAAAAGCTTCGTGGCCACGCCTCCTGATTCTTCGCCCGTCCGTCTCGGACGTACCGCCAGCGCGCTTCGCGCAGTCACATTGGAGCGTCGCGTCGCGGCATATGCGGAAGGCTCGTGTCTCGTCTCGTTCGGCGCCACGCGCGTCCTCTGCACGGCGTCCGTGGAGGATGGCGTGCCCGGCTGGCGGCGCGGCCGCGGCGAAGGATGGCTCACCGCCGAGTATGCGATGCTCCCTCGTGCAACGAAGACGCGCACGTCTCGCGAGCGCGGGCAAATCGGCGGCCGGACACAAGAGATTCAGCGGCTCATCGGGCGAAGCGTGCGCGCAATGCTCGACGATTTTGCCTGGGGCGAGTTTACGCTCAAGGTGGATTGCGACGTGCTGCAGGCCGACGGTGGTACACGCACCGCAGCCATTACTGGCGCTTCAGTCGCCGTGTGCGATGCCTTCGAGTGGATGGTGGAGCACGGGAAGCTGAAGCGAACGCCGGTGAAGCGGCGAGTCGCCGGCGTCAGCGTCGGGGTCATCGGTGGCGAACCACGACTCGACCTCGAGTACATCGAGGACGTCGTGGCGGACGTGGACATGAATGTGGTGATGAGCAGTGAGGGGCAGTTCGTGGAAGTGCAGGGTACGGGCGAGAATGGCACGTTCGACCGCGGCGAGCTCAACACCCTGCTCGATCTCGCGACTAGCGGCCTCGTCGAAATCGACGCGCTGCAGCGCGCGACGCTCGGTATTTAGGGCGTGTCACGCGCTCCGTGGGTGCTTGCAACCCGCAACGTGGGCAAGCTGCTCGAGCTGCGTGCGCTTTTCGCGGCACACGACATCGCCGTCATCGACCTGCGTGAAGCGTCCGTGCCTGAGGATCTCGCTTCCGAGGAACGCATTGAGGCGTTCGAGACGTTCGAGGAGAACGCGCTCGCGAAGGCGCAGTATTTCGCGGCAATGCTGCCCGGACACACCGTCGTTGCAGACGACTCGGGGCTGGCGGTGGATGCGCTCGGCGGCGAACCCGGGGTTCGGAGCAAGCGTTGGAGTGGGAGCGCGGACTCTGCCAAGGAGGTGGTCGACGCAGCGAATAACGCGATGTTGGTGGCACGCCTCCGCGGTGTGGATGAGCGGGGCGCGCGGTTCGTGTGCGCTGCAGCGTGGTGCGATGGCGTGAGCTCGCTGGTCGTTCGCGGCGAGGTCGAAGGCCGCATCGTCGACATCCCGGTTGGCGCGCACGGGTTCGGCTACGATCCGCACGTGTTCGTGGACGAGTTGGCCATGACGCTCGCACAGGCGAGCATCGCGGAGAAGCAGCAAGTGAGCCATCGTGCGCGCGCATTCGAGCGACTCCTGGATGCGGTGCACGCCGACGGAAGGACGCGCGTCGTGTGAAGACGCGACGTGCACGGAGTTGACCGTCGGTGCAGCGCACGCTATTGTTGGAGACTCATGCGGGGCGTAGCGTAGCCTGGTATCGCGCCTGCTTTGGGAGCAGGAGGTCCCCGGTTCAAATCCGGGCGCCCCGACCTTGGCAGGCAGCTCTACTTGGTGTTCCAGGGCCGGGCTTGTCGCGAACGAAGCGCCAGTAGCTCAGTTGGATAGAGCAACAGCCTTCTAAGCTGTGGGTCGGGGGTTCGATTCCCTCCTGGCGCGCCACAACGATGGAAGTACGAGCGCCGTTAGCTCAATTGGCAGAGCAAGTGACTCTTAATCACTAGGTTGTAGGTTCGATTCCTACACGGCGCATTTTTTGGCTTCATCTGTAACCTTCATAGGTTAAACGACTTGAGACGGGCGCTCCGATGGGGCGCCCGTTTCTGTCTCCCGGGCGTTGCAACAGTGCAGAGAAACATGAAGCTCTCTGGTCTACGGCTTACGCACGGCGGGAGAGCGTTTGCTTCGGGCCATCACTCTGATCGTCGCGCGTGGGCCTCGCGGAGTCCGCGTCGCGTCGTGTGGGGAGGCTGCGCGTCGGCTCTTGGCTCGCCGCCGCTTCCTTCTGCCGCAGAAGCTCGATGTCGCTTGTACTTCCGTCGTACCCCATCGCGCCCCGCGTCGCCGCCGCGAAAATGTTGATACGTCCGTACCGCGTCGGTCATTGGCAATCTGCGCGCCATTGAGGTCGCGAGAACCACCCGCCGCTGGCACCCGACCGTTCTCACTGCTCGAGGTCCCGGCTTGCTACTAGACGCCCGTCATCACGTCGTCGGATACGGATTGCAGCTGCGTTGCTAGACTGGAGCGCCTATTCACAGTCGAGGTTTCTTGCGCGTCGAGGAATGTGATTCTACCGTTGCGCATTCGCAGGCGACTTGGCCGTGCGCGCGGCCCTTGTCTGGTTCGCTAGGTTGCAGTGTTCAATGGTGCACGGCGCATTTTGAGAGCGCGGGGGCGGCCCAGAATCCTGGGCCGCCCCGTTTCATCGGTGGTGAGGTTGCTGTCGCGCTTGCCGAGCGGGGTTGGTGCCGCGAGTCGGGACGGGGTGACACTGCCGAGTTGCTTCGATGTACGGATGCGGAGCGGCGAGCAGGCCAGCGGCCTGACGATTGCGGGTGTTTGAGGCGGGTGCGGGTCGCGCCGAAGCAGCCGGGTAATGCACTTGCGGATGGTGTTGGTTCGCGATATAATGCTTGGCTCTACGGGAAGTTTATCCCGTTGTTGGTGCGGTTGGTCTGGGTGGTGTATTTGCTGTGCGAGCGGTGATGGATTTCTGGTCACCATGGCGGTCGTGAGGCGAGTGAGCGGGAGGCGCGCTACCCTTGACGATTGCAGCTCAAATGGTTATGATTCGAGGCTGTCACGGAAACGTGACGCCTTGGTAAAAAAAACATACTGTAGTGCGCTGTTTGACAATCGAGAGTGGAATCAGAATGTGCGAGGCGAACTCGAAGTAGCTCGCCGGTCTACAGGGGCCGGAGGAGCAGAGTTCAAACCTGTAATATTCAATGATTCGGATACGCTGTCTTCGCGACAGCGAACGACAGCAGTTCGGATTATGGAGCTATTCATCAAAATCTCTTGGAGAGTTTGATCCTGGCTCAGGACGAACGCTGGCGGCGTGCTTAACACATGCAAGTCACGGGGGTCCCGCAAGGGATAACCGGCGAACGGGTGCGTAACACGTGAGCAACCTGCCTTTGTGTGGGGG
>JANOIJ010000238.1:0-8440 GCA_031407575.1 Gemmatimonadaceae bacterium
GGGGGTTTGATCCTCGGCCCTGCTAAATCCAGCGGGCTCTTAGGCTTACTCTGACCCCGACGCGTGACAGAGCCCGTGTTTTCGCGCCAGAAATCCGATTCTGACATTGCGGCGTAATGCGACACGAGCAGCGGAGAGTCCGCGCTTCGCACACGGACTCGACGCGTACTCGTGCACACTCGCATGAATCGCTCGTCAACCTGTTTCACCAGGAGAGGAAGATGCAACGACTCGCATTTCTACCGACGAGGTGGGCCAGGATGGCCGCCGCCGGGCTCGTCGCGACCGCCGCTGTAGCCGGCGTCGTGATCGCGTCCGACCATCAGGACACGCCAATCGTGGAGTTCAACCCACGCTATGACGTGAACGATGTCTACGCGTTCCCCAGTTCCATCCCCGGCCGCATCGCGCTCGTGCTCGGAACGTCCTCGCCGCTTACCCCCGCGGCCACCCGCAACGCCGCATTCGGCGACAAGAGCGAAGTGCTCTACCAGCTCAAAGTCGACAACACCGGTGACGCAGTCGAGGACCTGGTGTTCCAGTTCACCTTCAGCGGGGCGCCTGGTGCGCAGACGGTGCACGTGCAGGGGCCGATCGCGCCGAATGAAGTCGGCGCGTCGAACACGTTGCTCGCGGGCGCCGGCCTTCAAGGCCCCGTGAACCAGACCTTCGGTTCGCCCGCCGCGCTGCGGGTGTTCGCTGGCCCGCGCGACGATCCGTTCTTCATCGACCTCGAAGCGTTCTTCCGCATCCTGCCGGACCGCAAGCCGGAGTCGGGACCGCTGTCGCTGATCACGCAGGGTCCGTTGGCCTTCCGCGCCGTAGGCTCGGCAGTCGACTTCGTGCGCGGACTCAATGACCTCGCCATCGTCGTCGAGGTACCGTTGACCGATCTCACCGCCGGCGGCACGCGCCCAAGGTTTGGCGTCTGGTGCACCACGAGCATGGCCCGCACGAACGTGGGCAGCTGACCATGTCACCCTTCCGAAATCACCGAGGCTCGACGACCATGCACACCTGGAATACGACACGGCTGGCTGGAGGCGCGCTCATGGCGTTGGCCCTCGCAACCGGCTGCTCCGACAATTCACCAACCTCTGCCGTCGCGCCAACCGCCCGTTCGGAGCAAGGAGCCGGCAACGGCACCGTCTACGATCAGGTCGACTTCCTCGGCAATCCGCTCGTCTCAGAGGTCACCATCGTCAAGGCGAACCACGACGCCTACAACCGCACGATGCCGTATACGAGCGATACCTACCGCGCGCAGACGGAGAGCTTCATCGTCAACGTCGCCGGACGGCCGCTCGGCTACGCGCAGGTCGTGGCGGGCGTCCTCTACAAGGACATGCTGATCGTGGATTCGTCGAAGCCAGCCACCACGGCCGGCTGGCTGTCGTGGGCGCTCGCGAACGGCTACGGCGGACGCAAGCTCACCGACGACGTCGTCGACATCGGCCTCTACGCGATTTTCAGCAGTCTGCTGAGTCCCGTTGGCGCAAGCTGCGCACCCGGTGCGCTGCCGCTCTGCACGGACAACGTGAATGCCAACAACAAAGTGTTCCGGAAGGCGTTCCCGTATCTGGCCGATCCCAACTGACCCGACTTTCCTGGTCCGCCACCGCTCGCATGCTGGGCGGTGGCCGGTCCCGGATCTCTCAACCTTGGAATGAGTGACGCACCCATGCACCTGCACCGGTGGAGCATCGCGCTGATCGCCGTGGTGGTGGCGAGTGGCGGGGGTACATGGTGGAGCATCCGCCGCCTCGCGGCGATGGAGCAGATGGCGACTGCCAAGTCGGCGGCAGCAGTGGTGGTCGAGCAAGAGATTCGAACCGAGGATATTGCCTTCTACGAGCAGCGTGCCGCGGAGGATCCCGAGAGCGCCGCGGACCGAGTGCACCTCGCGGCCCTCTACCTTCAGCGCGCGCGAGAGACCAGCAACGAGGAGTACTACCTGCGTGCGGAGCAGAACGCACGCGCGTCGCTCGCGCTGCGTGTGCAGCGGAACAGTGCAGCGTTCGTCGTGCTCACGTCGGCGTTGCTCGCGCAACACCGCTTCCTCGAGGCGCGCGACGCGGCGCGCTCACTCGTCACTGCGGAACCTGCTGTGGACGCCTATCGCGCGTTGCTCGGCGAGACGTGCCTCGAATTGGGTGACTACGCTGGCGCGCGCGTCGCGTTCGCCGCCATCAGCCGAAGCGGACGACGCTCGCTGGGAGTGGCGCCGCGACTCGCACGCTGGGCGGAGATTCAGGGTGACAC
The DNA here is from genome assembly GCA_031407575.1 of Gemmatimonadaceae bacterium. Classification (GTDB taxonomy): domain Bacteria; phylum Gemmatimonadota; class Gemmatimonadetes; order Gemmatimonadales; family Gemmatimonadaceae; genus AG11. Next base: position 2,263 of record JANOIJ010000238.1, read on the forward strand.
CACGACGGCGCGCGCAATCCTCCTCGACGCAGTGGAGACAGCGGACACGCAGCGCGACATGCCACGAGAGCAGGCGGCGTGGTTTCATCTGCGGCTTGCCGACCTGTACCTGCGGCAAGGTCGCGAACGGGGCGCCGAGCGCGAGTTGCGTGACGGGCTGGCGATCAATCCGGCGGACCACAGGCTGCTTGCCGCCCTTGCCCACGTCTCAGCAGTCCGACATGACTGGCGCGCGGCGATAATGTACGGCGACAGCGCCATCGCGATCGTGCTCGACCCAGCAACGCTCGGCGTGGTGAGCGACGCGTACGCGGCGCTCGGCGACACGGCCCGTGCAGCGGAGTATGCCGCCGCGATGCACGTGGCTGTCGGGCAGCAGCCTGGCGCGTACCACCGCGCGTGGAGCTTGTTCCTGATCGACCACGGGCGGCGCGTTCCTGAAGTGCTGGCTGCGGCGCAGGCGGAGCTCGATGGCGGACGCCGTGACACGCACGGCTATGATCTCCTTGCCTGGGCTCTTTACAAGAGCGGTCGTGCGCGCGAGGCGCGCGAGGCGATGGCCACTGCGCTGGCGCAGGGCACGCAGGACGCGGTGCTGTTCTATCACGCGGGGATGATCGCGATTGGGGCGGGCGACGCCGTAACAGCGCGCGACTACCTGCAGCGAGCGCTCGCGATCGCGCCGTCATTCGACTACACTGGCCCGGCGATCGCTCGGGCCGCGCTCGACTCACTGCGATCGGCGTCAGAGAAGTAGTCGGCAAAAACGTTGGGACGCCGCGCCATCTATCCTGTGTGAACGCGGAAGGCGCGTCACTCGGGTCATTGTCGAACGGTAGCCGGCTCCCCGGGACCGAGTGTCCGCCGCCAGCACGCTTCGTAGATGGTGCACTAGGCGCGAGCAGGAAGGCGACGGAGGCAAGAAGGCCTCGTGCGGATTTCATGGAGCGTCGCGACCCGCGCTCACTCTTCCCGAACGAGGGTCAGATCGAGCGGCGCTGTCGTCGAAGCCGTGGGTCGCATCTGCACGCGCAGCGTTCGCGCGTCGCGCACGCGCGCCACGAACACGCTGCTGGCTCCAGGCATGCCCGCGATCGACATGGTCGCGACCAACGAATCCCCCTCGATGCGGCCACTCCCTTCCCACGCGACACCAGAGAGCGCGAGCCGAGTCGTCAACACCCCCATTTCACTGGACTTGGATGCGACCGACAGCCGAATGAACTCCAGCGACGGCGTCACGGAGCGCCACGCACCGGTAAACGACTCCGGTGATCGCGTCTCCATGGTGATGTCCGTCGTTCCGCATGAAGAGCATCCAATCGCAACACACAGTGCAACCACTGCCCACGTCGAACGAGTCATGTCGCCTCACGGTTGGCCTCTGCAAGCATACCTTGGCGACGTCGCGTGCGTCACATCGGCTATCGGAAGCACCACGGGCGCTGCGGGCGAATTCACTCCCTTGAAGCCCAAACCTGTCGAAGCAAACCTGGTCATCCTGAGCCCTTCGGCGAAGTTTCACCCTGAGCGAAGCCGAAGGGCCCAGGGTAGACCGGCGACCGGTAACTGACCGTGTCGAACTCATGCAGCCAGTCTCCAGTCGCCAGTCACCAGTCGCCAGTTTCAGTTCGGAGCTTCCGACTTCTCTTCACCGCCGCCCCGCGCACGCAATGACTCGGATCCGACGCCGCCGCAGCACCGGCCTCCTCATTGGACTGTTGCTCCTGTGCGCGCCGGCCGGCAACTCGGGGCAGCCGGCGCGCACCACTGTCGGCGCCGACCGGCCGTTCGGCGAATTCGCGCACCTGATCCAGGGTCGTCGCCTCGCGCTCGTCGCAAACCACAGCGCGCGCCTCGCCGACGGCACGCACCTCGCCGACGCGCTGCACCAGCGCTCCGGCTCGACACTCCGCGTGATCTTCGGGATGGAGTTCGACGTCCGCTCCAATGACTACGCGGTCGCGCGCGATCCGGAGAGCACGATCGATGGCCCGACGGGCCTCCCGAAGCACAGCCTGTACGGCGAGCGCCACGCGCCGACGCCGGAAATGCTGGGCGACGCCGAGGTGATCGTCTTCGACATTCAGGACGTCGGCGCGCGCTTCTACGAGCACGTCAACATCCTCGCGTTCGTGATGGAGGTCGCCGCCGAGCGCGGACTCCGCGTCGTTGTCCTGGATCGGCCGAACCCACTCACTGGCCGCGCGCCCGACGGCTTCGTCGCCGACTCCGCCGCGCTCTTCCGCTTCGGGTCGTACGCGCCCATACCGGCCTTACACGGCATGACGGTGGGCGAACTCGCGCGGTTCTACAATGGCGAGCGGCTGTTGCGTGGCGGGCGCGCGGCGGCGCTCGACGTCGTGCCGATGCGCGGGTGGACGCGCGCCACGTGGTACGACGAGACGGGACTCGCGTGGCGTAAGCCGTCGCCGAACTTGCTCACGCTGGAGTCGCTGCTCGCGTACGCCGGCACATGCCAGCTCGAGGCGCTCAACGTGTCCGAGGGGCGCGGCACCGACACGCCGTTCGAGGTCATCGGCGCACCGTGGCTGGATGGCGCGCGCGCGGCGGCGCTGCTCAACGGCCTCGGGCTGCGCGGCGTGGCGTTCGAGCCGACGACGTTCACGCCCGAGCAGAAGCCGTATCACGGCCGCCCCCCGGAATTGGCAGGGGAGTCGCTGCGTGGCGTGCGCATCCGCGTGACGGACCGGAACGCGTTCGAGCCATACCGGGTCGGCGTGGCGATGGTGTGGGCGGTTCACCACTTACACGCCGAGCGCCTCGTGTGGAACGACGCGGTGCTCGACCGGCTCGCGGCGACGCCGCGTCTGAAAGCGATGATTCTGGAAGGGCGTCGGCCCGACGAGATTTTCGCTGCGTGGCGCGGCGAGGTGGACGCGTTCCGCCGGCGTAGCGCTCCCTATCACCTGTACCGGTAGGGACTACGGGGTCGACGTCTGCCCCTCGCGTGTCGTTTCCGCGTCGAGGCGGCCCATGCTGTTCCGGTGCCTCACTCCACGGGGATCTCCTTGAACATCCCCAGCTTCTCGACGTCGCCGACGAGCCTCTCCCCTGACGCAGTCGGTGGCGCGCTCGCGCGCGCGGTGCTTCCGGTGCCGCGCCCGACACCCACGTTCTTTACGGGCGAGGCCACGGAGCTCGTCGGCACGCACAAGCACACGATCGGTGGAACCATCCGCCGCTCACGATCACGGTGACGCAACTGCCGACGGTCTCGCATTCTCGGCCAACGGATCGCGGCCGGAGCCGCTGCCGTGGGCGGGAGGACTGAAGTTTTACGCGGAAGAGAACGGGACGCTGACATTTCACCGAGCGAACGGTGGCCGTGGACCAAGTGACTGAGCTGCGCCGTGACGACATGGGCAATCACTTCATTCTCAAGAAGCAGTAGCGCTGGGCGCGCTCATGACGATCGCCGAACAACTACATCGTGGCTGGGACGTCCGGTGCGAGGAGCTGGTCCACCAGGTCGTGCACCGCGTCCAGGTGGTCTCCGTCCCGTCGCGCGGGGTTGGGGTCGGACGTCGCGACGACCACCATCTTCGCTGAAGGAACGACAAAGATGAACTGCCCGCCGTATCCCCACGCGAAGTACAGGGGGTGCCCATGCGCCTCGCGCATCCACCAGCCGTAGCCGTACGCGTTGCCGCTCCAGTTCGACGTGGTACGCGGTACCCAGGAACTGTCGATCCACGCGCTTGGCAAGAGCTGCGTTCCGTCGGGCGCGCGGCCGCCGTCCAGGTACAATCGGCCGAAGGCGAGCATCTCGCGTGGCGTCATCCGCATCTCATTGCCTCCGAAGAACACGCCTTGCGGGTCGGAGGTCCACGAGCGCAAGCGGACGCCGAGCGGCGCCAGCGAGCGACGTGCGAAGGCCCACGTGCTTTGCCCGGTCGCGCGCGTCAGCACGGCAGACAATACGTGCGTGCTTCCAGTGCTGTAGATCATCGGTGCCCCCTCGCCGCGCGGCGCGACGACTGGGCGCGTGAGGGCGTGATGCACCCAGTTGCGGCTGGAGACGAACGCACCGTACTGATCGAAGCTCGTGGAGCGAAGCCCGGCGCGCATGGTCAGCAAGTCCTCGAGCGTGATCGCGGTGCGCGCAGAGTCGAGGCCGCGCGTCTCCGCGGGCAGCAACGCCGAGAGCGGTTGTCCAACGTCGCGCAGATGGCCCTGCGCTATGGCCATGCCGACCAGCGCCGAGATCACGCTCTTGGACGCGCTCTTGATGTTCGCGGGTTGGTCGGCGCGTGCGCCGGAGTAGTAGCGTTCGCGGAGCAGAGAATCTCCCCGAAAAACGAGCAGGCTGCGGAGCCGGGGAAGGACGTCCGCACTCGCGTAAACCGCGTCGAGCCTGGCGTCGTTTAGCACGACGGCGCCAGGTGCCGTGCGCGGGCGGGCGGGGGTCTCGGCGCGCTCCGCGGCGGGCGTCTCGCGACAGCCGCTGCTCAGCACGACGAGCGTGATGGCGACGAGCATGCACTTGATCATTCCACCCAAGTACCCGACTCCCGTGATCGAGTGCCAGATGCGCGGAATCGACCCCTCGACAATTGTGCTTGCCGACGGCGCGGCCGTGAGTCCATGACGCTCGCAGCAGGATCGTAGGGCGGGAACGTCGCTGGCTCCTCCCAACCTTCAGTTGCGGGCGCGATCATCGAGATCCTCTTCGAGACTCTGTTGTGGGTCGCGTCGAGATGTGAAGTGATGCGAGTGGCGCGGTTCTTGTTGAACGACCAAGGGCACGGACGTGTTGCGGACAACAGCCGATTCACTCCGTGCGCCTTCGTCCGTCCCACGCGCATCAACAACGACTTTCTCGTTGACGCTGCCGGTCTGATCGAGAGGCGCCGTTCGTCGGTTCGGCGTTCAGTCGGCTCAGATCGGCCTGTTGTCGTCGTTCCCAGAGACGCGCCCCACCTTCCCTCGCGACAGAGCCCGCCCGACGGTCGCGGTGTTTCGCGGGTCGCTCCGAGATGAGCGCACCACCCGCGAGCACCAGCGCGCCGACGCTCATGGCCGTTCTGGAGGCGCGCCCTGCAGTGGGCTCGTGGCGCTCAAGGTGTTCCCTGGTTGTGCAGGATGAACGCAACTGTTGGATCCACTGGAAACCGTCCGAACCGCGCGCCGTAGATCGCCAAACCACCAGGCAGCGCATCACTCACTTCGAGGCGAATGACGACGTCACCGCCTTGCGCCGCGCGAGCGAGAGCCGCGGCGGGAACGGGCACGCGGAGCAACTGGCCGTACGAACCAGCCTCGCGCAGGTAACCGTCGCGCTGCTGCGAGTACCACGAGAGGATGCCGCGATGATCGGCAGGATCGTCGTCGAGCTCGTAGCGGCCGGCCAGCTCGCCGTTCACGCGGACCGTGACCGCGCTGGGATATGGCGTCGCGCCTGTCATGGGATACGCGTTGCGATTGCGACTGGGATCCTGAAGACCACCACCCCGCATGTAATCGCCGTCGTCCTTCGCGGACGTGTCGCGATCCTTGCCGAGCAAGCGCTTCGATGACGCCTCCACGATGAATACCGCGCTCGCGACGTCCGCGAGCTTCACGTCGGCCGGCCATTTCATGGCGTACTCGAAGAAGCCCGCGCCGGTGCCGTTGACCTTCATGCTGTCCATCACTGTCCATGACTTGCCCGACCATCGTGCGGCGCGGTGCGATGCCGGGTTGACGCGGACGACGCGCGCGCGCCGCGCATCCGCGAGCACCATCTCGCGCGGGACGTCGGCCTCCACGATGAATGTCGTAAAGTTGCGTTGGAGTACGGTGCCCGCCGCGTCTTCGAGTCGGGTCGTCAACACGGCCACCGCGCGCTCGTTCGGCATCGTCACCGAGAGTGGTGCGAGCGACTCCGCCATCCATGGGCGATACGGCACCTTCCGCGACGACGTGAGATGCGTCCTGCGATCTCCAAGCGCATTCCACGCCGAAAGCTCATAGCGAAGCGTGAGCGAGTCGCCATGGGCGCGACTGTCGGTGAGGAACGAGGCGAAGAGTGGAACCTGAACGGTCTCGCCGGCGGCCGCGCGTTGTCCCATTGCCGAGCCGACAACCATGTAGAACGGCGCGTGGAGATCGCGCAGCGACATGCCGTCGGCCAGCTCACCCATACCCGTTTCCTTCGGTGAGCGGTCGGCGCGCC
>JANOIJ010000318.1:0-31459 GCA_031407575.1 Gemmatimonadaceae bacterium
GGACGCCCTCGCCGCGGGGCGGCCGGTCAACGAAGTCCTCACCGACGGCCTGATCGCCGGCATGAGCGTCGTCGGCGAAGACTTCAGGCACAACATCCTGTACGTGCCGGAAGTGCTGATCGCCGCGCGCGCGATGAAGGCCGGGATGGCGGTCCTCAAGCCGCTGCTGAGCGCGAAAGACAGCGGCGTCGACCGCGTCGGCGTGCTGCTCATGGGGACGGTTCGCGGCGACCTCCACGATATCGGGAAGAACCTCGTCTGCATGATGGCGGAAGGGGCCGGCTTCGAAGTCTACGACATCGGCGTCGATCAGAGCGTCGAGAAGTTCATGGCGGCTGCCGAGAGGTGCCAGCCGGCGATCATCGGCATGAGCGCGCTCCTCACCACCACGATGACCTACATGAAGACCGTGATCGACGGCTTCGACGCCGCCGGCAAGGGCCACATCAAGAGGGCGATCGGCGGTGCCCCCATCAGCCAGATGTTCGCGGACGAGATCGGCGCGGATGGCTACGGCCAGAATGCGTCCGCGGCGGTCGATCTCTTCCTGCGGCTGGCGAGCGGAGCGACCGACGAGCCAGCCGCGCCCGCGACCGTCGCGGCCAGTGCGTCACTACCAGTCGAGGTCGATGGCGGCGTCGCTGTCGGTACGCGGTCCACGTACAAGGTGCTCTACTGGCAGGAAGTCCCCTCGCAGGTGCGCGCCGAGGACGACGCGGGCCACGTGGTGAGCGTGGAGTTGTCGTCGAGGTTCTCGCAACGCATCGACTCGCTGGCGCAGAAGCGCGGCATCACCGGCGCCGACGCCTACACCGCCGAGTGGGCGTGGAGCGACGAGCAGGAGCGCGAGGGGTCGGCGGATGTCGTGGTGGCGGCGGTGATCGCCGAACTCGAGGCGCAAGCGAGTTGGTAGCATGCCGGTGATCGTCACCATCAATGGGTGTCGGGTTCCGGTGAGCGATCCGGCGCTGTCGCTCTTCGACCATGCGGAGTCGGCTGGCGTGCAAGTGCCCACCTCGTGCCAGAAGAACGGCAAGTGCAAGGAATGCATCGTCGAGGTAACGGAGGGCATGACGTCGCTCTCTGCGCCGACGCCGCCCGAGTCCCATCTCTCGGGCCGCTTTCGCCTGTCCTGTCAGGCGCACGTCACGATTCATCAGGGTGACGTCACCTGTCATACGATGCGCCGAGGACGGATGCGCATCGAGCGGCATGCGTTCGGGCTGCCGGTCGGTGCGTCGCCACTCACACTGGAGCCCGCGGTCACACGCGACGGCGAGCGCATCCTGCTCGACGGCGAGGAGATCGCGCGCTCCGCGGCGCCGATTCATGGCCTGGCGATGGACCTGGGCACCACGACCGTCGTGTTGCGACTGTTCAATCTCGAGACGGGCGATCTGATCGCGGACGCATCGTTCGAGAATCCGCAGCGCTTCGGCGGGTCGGACGTCATGTCGCGCATCGCGTACGACACGCAGCATTCCGGACGAGTGCTGATGCGCACGTTGAAGGGATACCTGACGCACGCGATCGACGCGTTGCCGGTGGACCCGAAGACGATCTACGAGATGGTGGTGGTGGGCAACGCGACCATGCGTGACCTCTTCTTCCGCCAGAGCGTGTATTCGATCGGCCAGAATCCCTACCAGTCGATCACGGAGATCGAGATGGCCGAGGGACGCCGCACCACGACCGCGCTGCAGGCGACGGGACGTCGATCGCTGCTGCCCATCCATCCGAAAGCGCGCGTCTACGGTGTGCCGATCATCAGCGGCCACGTGGGCGCGGACGCGGCGGCCTGCATGCTTGCAGTGGACATCGCGAATGAAGAGCGGCTCGTCGCGGTGATGGACATCGGCACGAACACGGAGCTGATCGTCGGCAACCGCCATCGTATCCTCGCGGCCTCCTGCCCTGCCGGTCCGGCATTCGAGGGCGGCGCGATCGCGTGTGGCATGCCGGGACTGGACGGTGCGATCGAGCACGTGCACATCGGCGACGACGGCTCGTTCGCGGTCGACGTCATTGGCGGCGGCGCGCCGGAAGGGATCTGCGGTTCGGGGCTGATCGAGCTGATGAGCGAGCTGCTGCGCACTGAGCGCATGAACGCGATGGGACGTTTCGAGGACGGGCCGGCGCGCATCACGCTGGATGCGGCGCACGAGATCTACTTCCTCGAGAGCGACGTGAACGAGCTGGCGCAGGCCAAGGGCGCGAACGTCGCAGGCCTGCAGGTCGTGTTCAACGAGTATGGACTCTCGTTCGACGACATCGACGTCTTCTACCTTGCTGGCGGATTCGGGCGCCACCTCTCGCTCGAGGCGTCGAAGCGCATCGGGCTGATCCCCAATATTCCGGACGAGAAGATCGTGCAGGCGGGGAACGCGGCGATCGAGGGCGCCTGCATGGCGCTGCTGTCGATGTCGAGGCGTCGCGAGCTGGAGACGCTCGTACGACGGGTGACGCACTGCCGGCTCGAGACGCATCCGCAGTTCTTCGACTTCTTCGTCGAGGGGTGCCAGTTCAAGGCGGTCGAGTCGACTGGCCAGCCGCAACACACCGACGGATGATCGAGCTGGCCGACACGACCCCCGAGATTCGCGTGCAGCCCGCCGAGTACCAGCGGTTGCTCGGGTATCCGCGCGACTATGCGATGGACGGTCGCGCGCTGGAGCTCGCAGACGACGCGCGTCACTGGTACGCGACGCATGGTCGCCCGTGGATCTACGCGCGATCGTCGGTGGAGCTGACACTGGATGGCGACGCCGTGGTCATCGACGGCGAACGCTTCACCAGCGCGCGACTGAGCACCACGCTGCGCTCGGCGAATGCGCATGCGGTCGTGCTCGTGGCCGTGAGCGCCGGGCCTGAACTGGAGGCGGAGGCACAGCGTCGATGGACGGACGACAAGCCGGACGAGTACTTCTTCCACGAGGTGTACGGCTCGGCGGTGGTGGAGCATCTCGTCGCCTCGGCTGGTGCGCAACTCTGCGCGCTGGCCGACGCGGCCGACATGGCCGTGCTCCCGCACTACAGCCCCGGCTACCCGGAGTGGGCCATTGCCGACCAGGCAGCGCTGTTCACACTGATGACGCGCACGCACTCGCATCGCTTTCCCGGCGCGGTGGAGGTGCTCGAGTCCGGGATGCTGCGTCCGAAGAAATCGTTGCTGGCGGTGTTCGGCCTGACCGCAGATACCGCGCGCGTGCGGAAGCTGAGCGAGCTCGTGCCCTGCGAATCGTGCTCGCTGCCAGCGTGCCAGTTCCGGCGCACGGCGTACCGGCGTCCTCGTCGACTGTCCGAGGTGGAGTCGATGCGCCCGCTGCCCGATCCGCCGGCGCCACTGCCCGCTCCACTGACGCATGCCGCGAAGTACTCCATCAATGTCAAGGCGCTGCGGCGGTGGGTCGTTGAACGTCTCGCCTTGGAGGAGCACGACGACGGCACGATCGCCGCGCGCTTCCGCTACGAGGGAACGACGTGCAGCAACATGGGCCGCGCGTTCGAGTTCCAGTACGACGTCACGCTCTCCCCGCGCGAGGATCGCTACCGCGTGATGACACAGGCGTGCGCACCCGCACCGACCGACGAGGGGCACCGCGCCATGTGCCGGTATCGGACCGAGCCAGAGCAGCTCATGACACGCATCGCTGAGGAGCGGCCGCTCCTCGGGCGTCCCCTGGATGATGTGCTCGCGTGGGCACGCGCGACGGGTGGACCGACATGCTACTGTGAGGAAGACAGCCGCACGCAGAAGTGGGGCCTGGTGCTCGAAACCATTCACTACGCGCTGGTGCAGCGAGAGCAGGCGCTGCAACTGGCCGTGCCCACCCCGCAGGACACACTCGCACGATGACGAACGCGTTGCTGGATACGATCAGGGAGCGCCCGTTGCTGGGCGACGGCGCCATGGGCACGCAGCTCATGTTGGCGGGTCTGGAACAGGGCCTGTGCGGTGAGGAGTGGAATCTCACGCAGCGCGCGAAGGTGCTGGAGATCCAGCGTCGCTATGCCGACGCAGGTTCCGACTGCATCATCACCAATACATTTGGCGGCTCGCGCATCATGCTGAATCGCCATGGCAACGCGGGCAACGTGCGCGCGATCAACGTGGCGGCGGTGGAGATCGCGCGCGAAGCGTTCGGCGGCCGCGAGGGATTCGTCCTTGGCGATATCGGTCCGTTCGGCGGGCTGATGGAGCCGTACGGCGACTTCACCGAAGCGGAGGTCCATGAGGCGTTCCTGGAACAGGCGCGTGCGCTGGTGGACGGCGGCGCGGACGCCATCATCGTCGAGACGCAGACGGGGCTCGAGGAGCTGGGCCTGGCGATTGGCGCGGCGCGTGAAGCCGGCGCACCGTGCATCATCGGCTCGCTGGCGTACGACGTGACGCTGGACGGCTCGACGTTTCGCACGATGATGGGCGTGGACCCCGAGCGCGCAGCGGAGTTCATGGAGGAGAACGGGGCGAACATCGTGGCGTTGAACTGCGGCACGGGCATGGACATGGTGTGGGCCCGCCAGGCGGTGGAGCGCTATCGCAGCGCCACGGGACTCCCGGTGATGGCGCAGCCGAACGCGGGCCTGCCGCGCCTGGTGAACATGAAGGTGATCTATGACGAGACACCGGAGGAGATGGTGCGCGGCGTCGTTCCCCTGCTCGACGCGGGGGTGAGCATCGTGGGCGGCTGCTGCGGCAGCACGCCCGATCACATTCGCGCCTTCCGGGCGGCGATGGACCAGTACCTGAGCGAGCAGCGATGAGATACAAGCTGTGCGACGTCAACGCGGCGGCGGCGGACAAGCTTCCGGCGCTGACCGGCGACAAGTCAGGGGTGGGCGTGCACTACATCGACGCGTACCTCAAGCCGATGAACGTCACGGTGGCAGAGGGCGTGAGCGTGAAATGCAAGCGCCGCGGGCTGAAGATTACGCTCACCGCGGCGGGCAAGAAGGGCGACGGCCTGATGCGCCGCCTCGACGTAAGCACTGATCCCGTGGTGATGCTGGACGCCGCACTACAGGAGGCCGCGGCGGCGGCGGGAGTGGGTCTTATCGTCGAGGACGGCGCGATCTACATCGACGTCTAAACGACGATCACCGGCCGGCCGCACGCTCGATATCGGCCCACGGGGCTATGCCACTGTGCCCGCCCACCAGCCGATCGACCGCCAGGCCGCGACGCCGCACGAGCTCGACGACTTCGCGACTGCCGAGCGCCGGGAGTGTGGCGGTGGGTGACACGACGTCGACGACGTACAGCACGCGATGCGCCGGCAGGTACGCGGCCAGGATTCCTTCGGCGTGTGTCGAGGGAAGCGTGTACAGCACGACGCGGCCGGCGCCCTGCCCCAGCGCGAGCGAGTCGCTGAACGTCGTGATCACTGGCGCGCGAGGCCGACGTGACAGTGCGTCCGGAGCCACGGTCTTGCGCGCCGCGGCGATGCCGCGGAAAAATTCCGCGTTGCGTGCGTGCGTCACGACTGGGATACCTCGCGCCATGTATTCACGCACGCCGCCGCTGTGATCCCAGTGATGGTGCGAGTTGACGAGGGTCCGCACCGGCTTGGTTGGAAATCGCGCGGACAGCGTATCGAGCACGGCTCGCGAACGCACGGAGCTCAACGGCGCTTCGATGACGATCAGCCCGTTGGTCTGCTCCACCACCAGCGAGAAATGATTGGCCCCCTCGGCGCGCCACACACCAGGCGCGATATCCGCCAGGCGTGGCGCGGTGGAGGCGGCCGGCGGTGTGGCGCGCGCACGCCGGACGATTGAATCCGGAATCACGAAGAACGAGTCCGCGCCGGCCGGGTTTTCCATGACGCTCGTGACGACCGTGTGCTGCTGAAGTCGGCCGTTGGCCTCCACGTCGATCTGGCGAGGCAACTTCACCTGCGACCCGCGCATCCACCGGGTGAACCAGGTGGCCGTGCGCCGGTCGCCGAGGACGCCGTCCTCCGTGACGACTTCGGACACGGTGAGGAGACCCGTCGGCCGGTCGAAATACAGCGATACCGTATCGGGGCCGGCGCCGTACCAGACACCGTCCAACATCTCGCCGCGCCAGCGTCGCGGCGGAAGCGCGCGGAGTGCCGCGGGCTGATCGAGCGCCGCGAGCAAGAGACGCTCCGGTCGCTGGCGAATGCCCGTGGCGACTCCCGCCGTACCGCCATCGACGTTCGGCACGCCGTTGGTTTCAAGCATGCCGATTCCATCGTTGAGGATGCGCCGAATCCGCGTGACGCCGCCGGCCACGGGACGCGCTTCCTGCCACTGCGCGCGTCGCGTCGCGCGAAGGTCAGTGACGATGCGACCGGATGAGAACGTCGCACGCGCCTGGGAAAGGGGTGTCTCCTCCTGACCCAATCCAAACGCCGCGGCGTTGTACTCTTCGACGGTCACGGCGAGCCCGCGGAGCGCCTGCTCGCCACCCATCGCCTCGACGGCGCGGGCGATCGTCGCGCGCGGCGCCTGCGCCGCAGCGAAGAACGGGAGCAGCAGCAGCGGAGTTGCGAGCGCGATCAGCGTCTTCATGAGCGTCACTGTTGGGGAAGCGACTGCGTGAGCCGAAGCCATGCCGCGCCAGGCAGCCGTGATGCGGAGAATCTACGGGAGTCTATCGAGCGGCAACTGTCAGCGTCGTGCAAGGAATCTCCGAGCGCCAGGAGGTGCAGATCCTTCGCGAGGTTCACCCTGAGCGAAGTCGAAGGGCTCAGGATGACAACGTGAACGCGTGTCCCTGCTGCCGCAGCGAACGTCCAGATCCTTCGCCCAGCTCAGGATGACAGCACGACTACTGCGAGCCCCACTCGGCGTTCTCGATTTTCATTGGGCGGAGACGCCCTGAACGCGTGGCCACGCGATGGAACGTTTCGCGCCGGTATTCGGCACACACCTGCTGTCCGGCCTGATTTGTGACATAGCGGGCGCAGACGCTGCGCGTCTCGGTGACGAGAACCTGCGCGAAGTAGGTGGCGCGGTCCACCGGACGCACGCGGTCGAATACGATCCGGACGTCGGGGCCGCACGAGTACGTCATGGTTTGGATATGCGATGTCACCGGCTCGACCCGGCATGGCGATGTCTTCAGCTCGACCTCGATGGTGTCCGCGTCCACCATGAAGCGTCCGTCGAGGTACAACTCGGCGGTCACGCGCTCCTCGAAGCGATAGACGCCGGTGTATTTCGCGAGACGGCTTCCCACCGTGGCGCTCCGCCCACCCCCGCAGGCCAGGCCCGCCGCGCCGAGGAGAAGGAGTGTCGCCGTGTGGAAGGTGCGCATCGTGTCCTCCGGGATAGTCGGCTACCGTGGTGTTGGTGGAGATTGCGTGCTGCCGCGGGCTGTTGCAAGGATGCTTGCCGCGCTCGCTTCAAGGACGCATCGAATCGGGTGCCTGCCGCGTACTACAGTCGCGTACAATTCGCGGACACAACTTTCGCTGGACGGGTCAGACGCATCGCCCCACATTGCGGCCATTGCCGCAGCGGCTGCGCGCGCCCGCGCAGCCGACACGACAGCCAGGGGAAACGCAATGAAGGTCAACTTCAAGGTCAACGGCCAGCCGAAGTCCGTCGATGTGCCGGGCGACATGCCCCTGCTGTGGACGCTTCGCGACACGCTGGACCTCAAGGGCACCAAGTTCGGCTGCGGCATTGCGCAGTGCGGCGCGTGCACGGTGCACGTGAACGGCAGCCCGATGCGGTCGTGCCAGGTGCCCACGTCCTCCGCGCAGGGCAAGAGCATCACCACGGTGGAAGGCCTGTCTCCCGACGGCACACACGCGCTCCAGCAGGCGTGGGAGGAGCTCGACGTGCCCCAGTGTGGGTACTGCCAGGCAGGCCAGCTGATGTCGGCGGCGGCGCTGCTGACCAAGAAGCCGCACCCGACCGACGGGGACATCGACGCGGCGATGAACGGCAACATTTGTCGCTGCGCCACGTACCTGCGCATCCGCCAAGCCATTCATCGCGCCGCGGACATCAAGGTCGCCGCGACGCAGGCCGGCGAGCCGAAGAAGTCGACCGGTGGAGGGAGACAGCAATGAGCGCCCCCATGAAGCGCCGCGACTTCCTGCGCATCTCCGCCATCGCCGGCGGCGGCGTGCTGCTGGCCAGCTACATCGAGCCACTCGGCGCCGTCGAGGCGATGGCCGCCGGCGGAGCCCCTGCCGACGCCACGCTGAGTGCCTACATCCGCCTGACGCCGGACGGCATCGTCACGATCATCGCCAAGAACCCGGAAGTCGGTCAGGGCGTGAAGACGATGCTCCCGATGCTCATCGCGGAGGAGCTCGACGTCGACTGGAAGAACGTGCGCATCGAGCAGGGTATGCTCGACACGAAGAACTTCAGCGGCCAGGTGGCCGGCGGCAGCACAGCGACGCCCAACAACTGGCTGCCGATGCGCCGAGTGGGCGCGGCGGGCCGCGCGATGCTCGTCACCGCGGCGGCCGAGACCTGGGGCGTTCCCGCGGCCGAGTGCGAGACCGAGAAGGGCGTGGTGCGGCACAAGGCGAGCGGCAAGTCGATGACGTACGGCGAGCTGGCCACGAAAGCCGCCTCGGTGGCCGCACCTGATTTGGCCAAGGTGCCACTCAAGGATCCAAAGGCGTTCACGATCATCGGCCAACCGATGCGCGGCGCGGACACGCACGCCATCGTCACCGGCACGCCACTGTTTGGCATCGACGTCTCGCTGCCCGGCATGCTGTACGCCATGTTCGTAAAGAGCCCTGTGTTCGCGGCGAAGGTGAAGAGCGCCAACCTCGACGCGATCAAGGCGCTGCCCGGTGTACGGCATGCGTTCGTGGTGGAGGGCGGCACGTCGCTCAACGGGTTGCGGCCTGGCGTCGCCATCGTGGCCGACAACTGGTGGCTCGCGAAGAAGGCGCGGCAGACGCTCAAGATCACGTGGGATGAGCATCCCACCGCGACGCAGGGCAGCGCTGCCTTCGCCACGCAGGCGGCGGCGCTGTCGAAGCAGGCACCGCATCGCTCCATCCGCAAGGATGGCGACGTGGATGCCGCGCTCGCCTCCGCGGCGAAGTCCGTGAAGGGCGAGTACTTCTACCCGTTCATCGCGCACGCGTCCATGGAACCGATGAACTGCACGGCGCACTTTAAGGGCGACGGCAGCCTCGAGATGTGGGCGCCCTCGCAGGCGCCGCAGGGTGGGCGCACGCTCGTCGCGCAGACGCTCGGCCTCAAGGACACGGACATCACGGTGCACATCACGCGTGGCGGCGGCGGCTTCGGCCGGCGGCTCGCCAACGACTACATGGTCGAGGCGGCGTGGATCGCGAAGGAAGTGAAGGTGCCGGTGAAGTTGCTGTGGACGCGCGAAGACGACATCCAGCACGACTTTTACCGGCCGGCGGGCTTCCACTATTTCTCCGGTGGTGTGGACGCGAGCGGCAAGATCGTCGCGTGGCGCGATCACTTCGTCACGTTCGGCGAAGGGCAGTCGTTCGCGCCGGCGGCGAACATGAGCGGCACGGAGTTTCCCGCGAAGTTCATCCCCAACTTCGCGATTGACAGCTCAGTGATGCCCCTTGGCGTTCCGACGGGTTTCCTGCGCGCGCCGGGTAGCAACGGCATCGCGTTCGCCGTGCAGTCGTTCATCGACGAACTCGCGCACGCGGCGGGCAAGGACCCGGTGCAGTTCCGCCTGGACCTGCTCGCGAACGCGCAGCCCGAGGCACCTCCCGCCGCCGGCGCTCCTCCGCAGGCGCCGGGCTTCGACGCGGCACGCATGCGAGGCGTGTTGCAGCTGGTAGCAGAGAAGTCCGGATGGGGCACGACGACGCTGCCGAAAGGCACCGGCATGGGCGTCGCCTTCCACTTCAGTCACCGCGGCTATTTCGCGGAAGTCGTGCGAGCCAGTGTGAGCAAGGCCGGCAGGATCAAGGTGGAGAAAGTCTGGGCCGCCGGCGACGTCGGCAGCGAAATCATCAACCCGCTCAACGCCGAAAATCAGGTGCAGGGATCGGTGCTGGACGGCATTGCGCAGGCGCTCGGACAGGAGATCACGATCGTGAACGGGCGCGTGACGCAGAGCAACTTCCACGACTTCCCACTGCTGCGCATGGCGCAGGCCGTACCGGTGGAGGTGCACTTCCTCAAGAGCGCCATCGCGCCGACGGGACTCGGCGAGCCAGCGCTGCCGCCATTGGTGCCGGCCTTGTGCAACGCGATCTTTGCCGCCACGGGCAAGCGCGTCCGTTCACTGCCGCTCAGCAAGCATGACTTGAAGTGGGGATGACCGAGTGACTGATGAAAGCGCAGGACTTCGCCCACGAAGTCCTGCGTTTTTTTGGGTGAACCCAGACGACGAACGCCGGGAACGCTGACACGACGCACGCTGAAAACGCTGGGACTGCTGGAACGGCGAGAGGCAACCGCGCGCATTCACGACTCGCGACGTGTTCGGGCGGCCTCACATCACGTGCGCCAGCTTGAGCAGCTCGGCGGCGAGATCCGCGCCCTCGAGCCTGGACGCGGCCAGGTTCACGACGATGTGCGGCCGATCGCCGCGCAATCGCACGCCAATCGCAAGCCCCAGCTCGACGTAGCGAAAGACGCCGGTCAGCGTGGTCACGTGTGCTGCGCGCGCGACGCGCGCGAGCTCGCGAACGTCCACGCCACGCAGCGGTGTCACGTAGATGATCGTCGCGCGGCTGCGAGCGAGGCCCGCCGCCAACTCCTCGTGATCCAGGTCGATCGGCACGAGACTCACCGGCATCCCGTCGATCTCGCGGATGCCGCTCGCTGAACGCCACGCCTCGTCCTTCGCGGTCGCCGACACGCGAGAGCCGCTCTGAAACGCGATCGCGACGACCAGCGTCCCTCCCGCCCGCGAGCGCAGTTGGCGGTCGAAGGTCACGACCTTGAAGAACAGCGGCAGCTGCACGGCGACGGGAATCTCCATGTCCTGCGCACGGCTCGTGGCGCCCACGCCGAGGACGAGAGACACCACCAACGCGAGCCGGCGTGTTAGTATCGCCATTCCAGGCGCAAAGCATATGTGCGTCCGTCGGCGGCGATGGTATTCTGCCGGCTCAGCGCCCCGAATGGCATGGCGTACGGCGTGTCGAACACATTGGTCACGCGCAGTGCGATCTCCGCATTCTCGAGCATGGACAGCTTGCTCCGCGGCCCGGGACGGTATCCGACATTCGCGTCGGTGCGGAGGAACGGCGACGTCGACGTGGTGGCTAGCGTGCGTCGGCCCGACTCATGGCGGAACTGGACCGCACCGTGCAGCCCGCCGGCGCTCCGGGCCGTCACGTTGAGATTCGCCACCTGCCCGGGCGAGTTCGTCAACGTGCTGTCCTGTCCGTCATCGGCGTGCTGAAACGCGTAGCTGAGCTGCGCCGAGATCGGTCCGACCGGGCGGGCCTCGAGCTGGAACTCCAGCCCGGACGCCTTCGCGGCGGAGAGATTCTGGTAGACGACCGAACCGGGGGCGAGCGTCAAGTCGATGAGGTCGCGCACCACGTACCGGTAGGCGGCGACATCCAGGAGAAAGGCGCTGCCGAGCCGCTGCTGTACGTTGATCTCCGTCGTTGCGATGCGCTCTGGCTTGAGGTTGGGGTTCTCCACGAACACGCCCGCGGTCAGCGACGCCTGTGCCGCGCTCGGCGCGCGAAACGCCTCGCCGTAGAGGAGCTTGACCGTGGTAGCGGCGTGCGGCGTGAGGATCAGTCCCAGCCGCGGCGTGGTCGCGCTGCCCACGGTGGAGTAGCGGTCCACGCGCGCACCGGTCACGAGCATGGCGCTCGGCAGCACCTGTACTTCGCCCTGGGCGAAAGCGGACAGCACGTGAAACGGCGCATTGTCGCTGGAGGCTGGGTACGCGTTCACCTGCTCGGAGTACGAGGCCGTGGTCACGAACCGGTCTTCGGTCCCGATGGTGACGCGAAGCCGCGAGATCGGCTCCCAGCGCAACATGAGCTCCGTGCCCACGGAGGTACTTCCGCTCGTTTGCGTGAGCAGGGCGTCATCGAATGGGAAGACGCCCTCGTACGCCGAGCGATCGGCAAAGAGCCGACCGGAGAGGTTGATGGTCCCGCTCCACGCGTGCTGGAGGCCGACGTCTCCCCAGAAGCTCCTGGTGTTGGAGTGCGCGCGAGAATCCCCGAACGTCGTGCCGAACGGCGCGGTCGGAATCCCCTTCTTGTGCTCGCGGTATCCCGCCTGAACGGTCAGGCCGCTCCACTTCAGCGTGCCGTGGCCGCTGAGGCCATGCTGCCAGTCGAGCCCGCGCGCGATGCCGTGGTGCGTCGCGGGGGTGTCGAACTCGCGATAGTAGTGGTCGCCGCCCGTCGTGTTCGTCAGCAATCCCGAGCCGGTGAGCGAGACGCCCGAGCCGAAGACATGGCCGCCGGCCAGACTCGCGACGCGCTCCCCGACGCTGCCGATTCCGACGCGGGCGATCCCCCCGTCCAGCGCGAGCGCAGT
Organism: Gemmatimonadaceae bacterium; assembly: GCA_031407575.1. Taxonomy (GTDB): domain Bacteria; phylum Gemmatimonadota; class Gemmatimonadetes; order Gemmatimonadales; family Gemmatimonadaceae; genus AG11. Next base: position 12,463 of record JANOIJ010000318.1, read on the forward strand.
CTTGGTCACAACGTTGATGACGCCGAACATCGCGCCGGTGCCATACAGTGCGGACCCTGGCCCCTGCACGATCTCGATGCGTTCGACGACGTTCAGGTCGAGCGGCAGGTCGGCGCCGAGCGGCGTGGCGCCAGCGACCAGGTCGCCGATGGCATGCCCGTCGATGAGCAGCAGGACGCGACTATTGTAATCCGTGGTCCGATTGAAGCCGCGCGTGCCGAGTGATGAGAAGGTGCGGTCGCTGGTGACATAGAAGCCGCGCACCTTCTCCAGCACCTCCTGAAGGTTCCGATAGCCGTAGGCACGTATGTCCTCCGACGAAACGATCGTGACCGAGCCGGGCGCGGCGTTACTCGTCTGCGCGTACTTCGACGCGGCACTGATGTGCGTGTTGAGCAACGAATCGAGCGAGACATCGGTGGTGCTCGGTTGCTGCGCGTCGGCGCGCACGCCAAGCAGTGCAACCGCCACCACGAGGATCGCGTAGCGGACCAGCGGCAGAGGTGTCATAGGGGGAGCGGCGGAATGGGAACAGCATTCGTTCACGTGCGTTGGAGTATCGTCCCCGGCACGCAGATGCTTGAGCAGCCGCCGGACGGGCGTCCAATGCGCGTTCAATAGCCTTGACGTCTGGCAGCCCGCACTTGAACATGAGCGACCTTGGCAGCCAACCACGCCGACCCCTTCATCTCCATGATGCGTCATCTGTGCCGCGCCGGACTGCTCTCCCTCCTCGGCGCGGCGGTGATTGCGCCCGGTGCTGGTGCGCAGTCACCGGCATTCGATCTGGCTGCCGCCAGGCCTGGCCGCGATCCGGCCCAGCCGATCGACGAGGAGTACACGAAGAAGATCCTCGAGTACACCACGGAGAAATTTTTCCTTTCGCCGCTGGTGGACTACCTGCCGGCGTCGACGACCGTGCCGACGCCCAAGGCGATCCTCGGCGACATCGCCGGCGCGCGCAACAACCTGCCGTACTCGAAGGAGGTGTACGCCTACATGCGGCTACTCGAGAGGTCGAGCCCGCGCGTCAAGGTGTTCTCCATTGGACGCAGCGAGGAAGGCCGCGAGATGATCGCCGTCGCCGTGGCGTCGGAAGAACTGATCGCGAAGATGGATGCAAACAAGGCGATGCTCGACAAGCTGGCGGATCCGCGAACGATCAACATGGATGACGCCGAAGCCGCGCGGATCGCGAGTGCGGCGGCGCCGGTCTATTACATCACCGGCACCATCCACTCCACGGAAGCGGGTGCGCCCACGGCGCTGATGGAGCTCGCGTACCGCCTCGCGGTGGACGACAGCCCGTACATCAAGCACATCCGCAACAACATGATCACTCTCATCACGCCGGTCGTCGAGGTGGATGGCCGCGACCGGATGGTGGACCTCTATCGCTGGCGCCTCGCCCACCCCGGCGACGCGTATCCCAACCTCATTTACTGGGGCCACTACGTCGCGCACGACAACAACCGCGACGCGATGGCCATGACGCTCAAGCTGTCGCAGAACGTGTTGAACACATACCTCGGCCACCAGGCGCAGGTGCTGCACGACCTCCACGAGTCTGTCGCGTATCTCTACGACAACACCATTGGCGACGGGCCATACAACGCGTGGATCGATCCCCTGCTCACGAACGAGTGGCAGATGATCGGCTGGAACAACGTGCAGGAAATGACGCGGCTCGGCATGCCGGGCGTGTTTGCGCACGGCGCGTTCGACACCTGGTCGCCCGGCTACCTGATGTTCATGGCGGCGATGCACAACGGGATCAGCCGGTTGTACGAGACCTTCGGCAACGGCGGCAGCGCGGAGACGGTGGAACGCACACTGCCGCCGAGCCAGACGTCGCGCACGTGGTTCCGCCAGAACCCGCCGTTGCCGCGCGTGCAGTGGTCGCTGCGCAACAACAACAACTACCAGCAGACGGGATTGCTCGTCTCGCTCAATTACTTTGCCACGAACCGCCGGCTGTTTCTGCAGAACTTCTACGAGAAGAGCAAGCGCTCGGTGCTCAAGCCGCGCACGGAAGGCCCGGCGGCGTACGTCCTGTCCGCGAACGATCCGCGGCTCGGCGCGCAGGCGGAGTTGCTCCGGACGCTCCAGAAGCAGCACGTGGAGATCTCACGCGCGACGGCGGCGTTCAGCGTGAGCATTCCCGCCGCGCGTCGCGGGCGCAGCACGGACTCCGCCACCGCGGCTCCGCGTGCGAGCAGCGAAACCGAGACGCGGCAATTTCCCGCTGGCTCGTACATCATCCGCATGGACCAGCCGTACTCGCGCGCCGCAGACGCGCTGCTCGACAAGCAGTTCTGGGCGCCGAGCGATCCCCAGAAGAATCCGTATGACGACACGGGCTGGTCGTTCCCCGAGGGGTTCGCCGTGCAGGCGGTGCGTGTGACGGACCTGAAGGTGCTGGACGCGTCGATGGAACGCGTCGCCGGCACGGTCAACGCGCCGGGCGGCGTCACGGGTACCGGCACCGTATTCGCGATCAAGCACAATGGCGACAACGCGCTCGCGACGTTGCGCTATCGCATGAACAAGGCGGACATCAAGGCCGCCGAGGAACCGTTCAGTGCGGCGGGCGAGAGCTTTGGGCGTGGGTCGTTCATCATCAACGGCGTGCCGCAGCGCGACTTGGACACCGTGCTGCGCGAGCTTGGTCTCACGGCGCACGCCATCCCAACCGCGCCCAGCGTGAAGACGCACCCCGTGCGCGCCGCGCGCGTGGCGTTGATGCACACGTGGATCAGCACGCAGACCGAGGGCTGGTGGCGCTACGCGTTCGACGTGCTCTCCATTCCCTATGATTACATCAGTGTGCAGGACGTCGCGAAGAATGCGAACCTGAACCTCAAGTACGACGTCATCGTCTTTGCGCCCACGAGCGGGAGCGGGCAGGCGATCATCGACGGGTTGCCCAAGTGGCGTAACCCGATGCCGTGGAAGAACACGCCGGAGACGCCGAACATCGGTACATGGGCGCAGACGGACGACATGCGTCCAGGCCTTGGTTGGCAGGGACTCGAGAATCTGCAGCAATTCGTCGCGCGCGGTGGCGTGCTGCTCACGGCGGACAACACGTCGGAGTTCGCGATCCAGTTCGGATTCACGAACGGCGTGTCGGTGAACCAGGCGACGCGCAGCAAGGTGGTCGGGAGCTTCCTGCGCTCCACGGTGGTGGACGCGGCGAGCCCGATCACCTATGGCATTCCGGACAACCTCGCGGTGTACAGCGACAACGGTGCGAGCTTCAGCGTGAGCTCGATCCGCGGCGGGGGTGGCGGTGGGGCTGGCGGCGGGGCGGGCGGTGGAGAGCGCGCAACGGGTCGCGGCCTGGCCGACGACGCTGACTTCATTCCTGGCCGCTCCGTGCTCGACACGAGCAACGTGGCGATTCCCGCGGAAACGGTAGAGCCGTGGCAGTACCGTCAGGTCACGCCGGAGCAGCTGCGCAATCCGCTGAACGTCATTCCGCCGGACCAGCGTCCGCGCGTCGCGCTGCGATTCGGTGACATGCGCGGGCTGCTGGCGTCAGGGCTCCTGGAAGGGGGAGCGGACATCGCGCAACGGCCGATCGTCGTGGACGTGCCAGTGCAGAAGGGACACGTGGTGTTGTTCGCCAACAACCCCGTGTGGCGCGGCGAGACCATCGGCAGCTATTTCCTCGTGTTCAACACGCTGCTCAACTGGGACAACCTGAACGCGGGCCGGAAGCTGGATCCTCGGTAGCTGTCGCAGCGAAACAGCGGGGGTTCTCATTGTGCGGATGCTGCGGGAACCGCCGGATACGGAGTGAAGTGAGAGCGTAGGATCGCCGTGGGCCATTCAGTGCAGGCGAGTTCCAACAGGTGCCAAAAGCATCCGTCGAATCCCGGCGTTCTGTTGATATGCGGGATAGCCCTCTTCCAATCGGGAATTCCTGACTGTTGCGCTCGGCGGACGCGGCCATCCGCATCGAAAAATGGCCTTCGCGGAATTCCGGGGAGCGCGCGCCGGCAGGACGGCCAGACGACGAACGCTGAAGGCGCTGACACGACGCACGCTGGAAGCGCTGCAACTGCTTGGGGCCGCGGATGCATTTTACACCCATCTCGCGACGCCGCATGGGCTTCTCGACGCACCTGTGCCGATACTCAGGTGCAGCAATCCAACGAGCCGGTGCGTAACAGTGGACGGCTTGGATGCGCTCCGTGGTCGCAGCCTGCCCACCGTCACTCGAGCCCGAAACGTGACCTCCGTCACCAACACGCAGCGCCGCGCGCTGACACTGATGCGCGTCGCGTTCTGAGCGCGCCTTCGGTGCCGTTACGGCACCCCGGTTCTTGCAGTCATCTCACTGCAGCGTTGCCTGCATCACGCGCAGCGATACCAGTGAGGAGTTCCTTGGCTCGACGCACCAGCACCCAGACACGCGACGCCATGCAGTCATGCGGCGTTCGCGTCGCCGCGGTACGGTTGGTGGAACCGTGACCAGTCCCCCAGGTCGCGCGACGCCGACGCGCGATGAGCCCCCACACGGTGCGATGTCCGGCCTGTCGATCGAGCACCGGCTCCCGCTCATCATCGGAATCCTCCTGCTGGGCGTGATTCTCGTGATCTCGACGGCCGCGTATGTCGAGATGCGACGCACATCGCTGGAGTCCGCGGCGGCTCGACTCGTGATCAGCACAAATCAGTTCCGCGATTTCGTGCAGCAGTCGACCGCCCAGGTGCGCGCCCAGACCGCGGCGATGGCGAACGCGCCAGTGCTCGTGCGGTTCGCGCGCACGCGTGACCCGGCACTCCGAGACAGCGCGCGCGCTGCGCTCAACCCTCCGGGCCCACCGAGCGCGCAGTACATCGTGTCAGAACTTCGTGACGGAATGGGCGTCGTGCTGCTGAGCACCGCCGCGGCAGACACGGGCTTCGACACGGTCTCGGCCACCGAGATGACGAGGTTCACGGCGCGTGATTCCGTGATCGTTGGACGGTATCGGCGCACGCGCGACACCCTCGTGTACCCCGTCACCGCGCGTGTGCCCGACGCCAATGGAGCGTACGCGCTGCAGTGGCGGAGGAGTACGGGTAGTCGCGCCCGTGAGCAGATTTCGCGACTCGTCGGATCCGACGCGACGCTGTTTCTCGGGAACGCCGACTTCAGCGAGTGGACTGACCTGGAACGTCCGTCCGCCGTCCCCGCGCTCGATCGCTCAGCGTTGGGAGCGCCACAAGAGTATGTCCGCGCAGGCGGTGGCCGATACCTCATCACCACGGCGCCAATTGCCGGAACGCCATGGCTCGTGGCGTTCGAGATCCCGCTCAGCACCGTGTTCGCGCCCATCAATGCGTTTCTCCGCCGGATTGCGCTGATTGCCATCGCGGCTCTTGCGGTCAGCCTGCTGGCCGCGTGGATGGCCAGTCGCCGCATTACCGGCCCGCTGAGTGAGTTAACGCGCGCCGCCGACGCCATTGCACTCGGGCAGCGTGCGGAAGGCGTGCACGTCGACCGCTCCGACGAGCTCGGGACACTCGGGCGCGCGTTCGCCACGATGGCCGGCGAGGTGCATCACGCTCGCCTGGAGCTCGAGCGCAAGGTCGATGAGCGGACGCGAGACCTGCACGTGACCATGCAGCAGCTGCATGACGCACAGGATTCACTCGTGCGCCGCGAGAAGCTTGCGATGCTCGGACAGCTCGCCAGCGGCGTGGGTCACGAGCTTCGCAATCCGCTGGGCGTGATGACGAATGCGCTGTACTACCTGAAGGTGGTCCTCGCGTCATCACCGCAGAACGTGCTGGAGTATCTCGACATCCTTCAGCAGCAGATCACGCTGTCGGAGAAGATCGTCGGCGACCTGCTCGATTTCGCGCGACTGCGGCAACCGCAGCGCGAGCCGGCCTCCGTCGCGCAGGTCGCGCACGCGCAAGTGGCCCGACTGGGTGTGACGACTGGCGTGCGACTCGACGTGCACATACCGAGCGACCTGCCCGCCGTCCTGGTCGATCAGGTGCAGCTGGGACAGATCATCCTGAATCTCCTCACCAATGCCGTGCAGGCGATCGACGGCGCGGGGAATGTCACCGTGCGCGCGGAGGTCGCGGGCGATCGCGTGCACCTGGACGTGACCGACACCGGGCCTGGTGTTCCGCCGGAGAACCTCGAGAAGATCTTCGAGCCGCTGTTCACCACCAAGGCGCGGGGCATCGGCCTTGGTCTCGCAGTGTCGAGGTCGCTCGCACGCGCCAACGGCGGCGAGATTACGCTGAGCAGCCCGCCCGGCAAGGGAGCCACGTTCCGCCTCACGCTCGAAGTCGCACGGGGGACGTCGGCATGAGCCCGCGTGCACTCGTCGTCGACGACGACAAGATGATGGTGAGGACGCTCTCCGACGTGTTGCGGCTCAGCGGGTGGGAGGTGACCACCGCGTACTCGGGCGCGGCAGCGGTACGCGTGGTCTCGCGCGAGCCGTTCGACGTCGTACTGATGGACGTGAAGATGCCCGGGATGGACGGCGTCACCGCCTTCAAGGCCATGAAGGCGGCGCGGCCGAGTGTCCGCGTCATCCTGATGACCGCCTACGCGGCGCAGGAGGCCATTGCCGAAGCGGAACGCGAAGGCGTGGTTCGCGTCATGTCGAAGCCCGTGGATCTCCAGCAGCTGCTGGCATTGATCACCGCGCAGCTCGGCCGCCGGCGACCGGTGCTCCTCATCGATCACGATGCGTCGTTTCTCAGGACGCTCTCGGAGGTCCTCGCGCTGACTGGCATCGAGACGGTCCTTGCCGCGACGCTGAACCAGGCGACGCAGATGATGGCGGCGGAGCACCCGGCCGCCGTGCTGCTGCACCTGCACATCACCGCCGCTGACGCCCACGAAACGGTGGCTGCGGTGCACAGGGCGAGCCCGGACACCGCGTTGATCCTCTACAGCGGCCTGCACGCCGCCGAGGAACTCGAGCAAGCCATCCCGAGCGGATGGGTTCACGCCTATCTGCAGAAGCCATTCGCCATCGGTGACATCAATCGAATACTCAATGCACTCTGACCGCAGCGACGATAGCCGGTTTCGCGTGTTGGTGGTTGATGACGATCATGCGCTGACTCGCACGCTCGCTGACATCCTGCAGCTGCACGGCTACGCCCCATCCACGGCGGGTACCGGTCGAGAAGGGCTCGAGATGGCCGAGCAACACGAGCCGATCCTCGCGGTGGTCGACCTGCGTTTGCCCGACATGGATGGCATGGAGCTCGTTACGCGGTTGCACGCGCTGTCCGCGCTCACGGAGGTCGTCGTCCTCACGGGCAACGCGACGGTGGAAAGCGCGGTTGCCGCGCTGCGCGAGCACAGCGTCGACTATCTGCTCAAGCCCGTGAAGGTCGAACAATTACTGCACGTCGTCTCGCTCGCGAGTGAACGCTGGCAGCGCCGGCAGGCCGAGGAGCGGCTGCGCGACTCCGACGAGCGCTTTCGCCGCGTGGTGGAATCGGACATGATCGGCATCATGTTCTGGGACGCCGACGGATCCATCTACGACGCCAACGAATCGTTCCTGCGCATGATTGGCCGCAGTCGCGCGGACATCGACGCCGGTGCGTTGCGCTGGACGGACATCACGCCGCCGGAGTTCGCCGCGCTCGATCGGAAGAAGTTTGCGTCGCTCGCGAAACATGGGTTGATCGCGCCGTACGAGAAGGCGTTCCTCACGAGTGCGGGCCTCCGCGTGCCGGTACTTTTTGGCGCCGCGACCCTCCGCGGCCGACACGAACGCGGCGTGAGCTTCGTGCTCGACATCACCGAGCGGAAGACGGCGGAGCGCGCGCTGCGTGCGCGCGAGCGCCAACAGACGGCGGTGGCGGATTTTGGCCAGCGCGCGCTCGTCACCGACGACTTGGGCGCGTTGTTCGACGAGTCGGTGGTGTTGGTGGCAGAGACGCTCGAGCTGCCACTCAGCGCCATCATGGAACGGCGCAGCGACGGCGCGTCCCTGCTTCTCCGCGCGGGCATCGGTTGGGATGGCGTGGACGTGGGCAGCTCGATCGTCGAGATCAACGAGCAGACACAAGCTGGCTACACCCTCCTGCATAACAAGCCCACCATTCTCGCGGACCTCGTCGCCGCGGGGCCCTTCACGCTCTCGCCACTCATGCGGAGCCGCGGCATCACGAGCGGCATCAGCGTCGTGATCCCCGGGCCGGTGCGCGCCTTTGGCGTGCTGTCGGCGCATGACCGGAGCGCACGTGAGTTCACGGTGGACGACGTGCATTTCATGCAGGCCATCGCGCACGTCCTTGGCGCGGCCGTCGAGCGATCGCGTACCGAGTCGGCACTGCGGCAAACGCAACGCCTCGAGGCGGTCGGTCGGTTGGCGAGCGGCATCTCGCACGACTTCAACAACGTGCTGGCGGCCATCACCGGCTTCGGCGAACTGGTGCAAGCCCGCATGCCGAGCGACGATCCCCTGCGCGAGGATGTCGCGGAGATCCTCAAGGCGGCGGGACATGCCGCGACCCTGACGCGTCAATTGCTCGCGTTCAGCAGGCAGCAGGTGCTGCAGTCGCGCACGATCCTGCTCAACGACATCGTCGCCAGCACGGAAAACCTGCTGCGCCGATTGCTCGGCCCCGAGATCGAGTTCTGTACGCGACTCGCGCCCGATCTCTGGCTCGTGCGGGCAGATCCCGGGCAGCTCGAGCAGGTGATCCTGAACCTCTGCGTGAACGCGCGCGACGCGATGCCCAGCGGTGGTACCCTCAGCGTCGAGACGAGGAATGTCGCGTATGTCGGGATCGAGGCGCGTGCGCGTGCGCTCGATGCGCCTGGTGAGTACGTCCTGTTGACGGTATCGGATACGGGAACGGGGATGGATGCCGACACGGCGGCCCGCATTTTCGAGCCGTTCTTCACCACCAAGGCGGTGGACAAGGGCACGGGCCTTGGACTTGCCACCGTCTACGGCATCGTGAAGCAAAGTGGAGGCGAGAGTTCCGTGCACAGCGAGCTCGGCCACGGCACCACGTTCATGGTCTACCTCCCGCGCGGCCGCGAGGACGCGTCAGGGCGAAGTCCGTGAACGAGCCCGCACGCGCATCCGCCGGCCGCATCACGACGCGTGTCGAGCCGGGCCCGCGTGCGGAGATGGTGCTGTACGCACTGCTCGCGATGGCGGCGTACTTCGCCAGCGCACGGATCGGATATCGTTTCGCGATTCCCCAAGGTGTCGTCACGTTGTGGCCGCCGAGTGGCGTCATGCTCGGCCTGCTGCTCCTTTCCCCGCGGCGGTATTGGCCGGCGCTCGCAATCGGCGGACTTGCCGGAAGCTTCGCGTCCGACATGCGCTCAGGGTATTCCCCTGCCCTTGCCGTTGCGGCTGCGCTGGCGAATAGCGTCGAGAGCGTGGCGGCGGCGTGGTTCCTGACCTGGCGACTGGGTTCGCGCGTACGACTCTCGAGCCTCACGGCGGTCGTCACGTTCACGGCCGGCGCCGCGGTGCTCGTCAATGCCCTCACCGCGTGCTTCGGCGCGCTGATGCTCAACCTGGGCTTCCACACGCCGTTCGTGAAGGCATGGTTTGTCTGGTGGGTGGGCGATGGTCTCGGGATCCTCATCATCACGCCCGTCTTCCTCGCGCTCGCAGCGCCTGATGTGCGCCGGCGAGCGTGGACGACGCGCGTCGTGTTCGAGGCGGCGGTGCTCCTGACGCTGCTATTCGGGGTCGCGCAGGCGGCGCTCGGCCCGCGTCACGACTGGCCCGTGGAGCCCGGACCGTACGCGGTGTTCCCGCTGCTCTTCTGGGCGGCGCTGCGATTTGGCGGCGCCGGTGCTGCGCTCGCGTCACTCGTCCTCGCGGCCGTCGCGACGTGGAACGCAGCGCTCGGCGCGGGACCATTCTTCGCGACGGGATCGAGCGGTGTCAGCGCGGCGATGCAGGCGTACGCGTATCTCGCCGTCGCGAGTCTCTCGTCGCTCATTTCCGCTGCAGTCCTGGAAGAGCGCACGGTGGCGGGAGAGCGGCTGGTCGAAAGCGAAGCGCGCTATCGGGCGGTGATGGCGGCCGCGACGGACGCCGTCATCACCATGGACGAAAACGGCCGCATCGACTATGCCAATGCCGCCACGGCGCGCGTGCTCGGATTTACGGCCAGCGAACTGACGGGTGGGGATCTCGCGCTGCTTCTCCCCGCGCATTTCGCCGACAATGATGATGCGGGCGCCCGACCATTCCTCCTCGAGCAGAAGGAGCGCGGCTGGCAAGTCACGACCCTCACCGGCCGACACCGGGACGGACACGACGTGCTGCTCGAGGCGTCATTCGGTGAGCTCGCGACGGACGGGCATCACGTCTTTACCGCCATTCTCAGGGACACGAGTGAACGCCGAGCCGCCGAGCGCGCGCTGCGCGCCGCCGAAGACCGAATGCGATTCGCCTTCGAGGCGTCCGGCGTGGGCGTGTGGGAAGTGGACATGGTTACCGGCGCCACGCGTTGGTCCGAGACGCTCGAGGCGCTGCACGGGCTGTCCGCCGGCACATTCGGTGGAACGCATCAGGCATTTCTCGACCTGATTCATCCGGACGATCGCCGCCTGGTGTTCGACGCGATCGCGCAGGCCACGCACCAGCACAGCGATGCGCACATCGCCTACCGGACGACCTGGACAGACGGCAGCGTGCACTGGATACGCGGGGTCGGACGGACGTTCTATGACGCGGCCGGTACACCCGTGCGCGCAACGGGCATCGGACTCGACGTGACGAAAGAGCGCAACCTGGAGGACCAGTACCGCCAGTCGCAGAAGATGGAAGCCGTGGGCCAGCTCGCCGGTGGCGTGGCGCACGATTTCAACAACCTGCTCATGGCAATCCGGGGTTACTCGTCGCTGTTGACGGACGCCCTCGCGCCCGACAGCCCACTCCACGCCGACCTCGCAGAGATCGTCCGTGCGGCGCAGCGCGCCGCATCGCTGACGCGCCAGCTGCTCGCGTTCAGCCGGCAGCAGATTCTTGCCCCGAGCGTGCTGGATCTCTCGGACTCGCTGCGTGCCATCGTGCCGATGCTCACGCGGCTGATCGGCGAGGACATCGACATCGTCGTGCGGACGCCGCCCGACGTCTGGCACGTCAAGGCCGACGCCGGACAGATCGAGCAAGTCATCCTCAACCTGGCCCTCAACGCGCGCGACGCGATGCCCGATGGCGGAACACTCCAGCTCGAGGTGATGCACGTCGACGCCTGCGATTCCCGCGAGGATGGGCGCGTCGATGCGATTCCTGGCGCGTGCGTGCTGCTTGCGGTCACCGACACCGGTGTCGGGATGGACGCGGCGACGGCGGCGCGTGTCTTCGAGCCATTCTTCACCACGAAGCCGGCGGAGCGCGGCACGGGCCTTGGCCTCTCGACCGTGCATGGAATCGTGAACCAGAGCGGTGGTCGCGTATGGGTGTACAGCGAGCCAGGACACGGGACGACCTTCAAGGTGTACCTGCCGCGCGTGGACGCTCCGCTCGACGTCGCTCCTCCCGACCATGTGGCCGAGCCCGAACGCGTCAGCGAGACGGTGCTCGTCGTGGAAGACGAGGAGGTCCTGCGCCAGCTCACGCGTCGCGTTCTGGAGATGAAGGGCTATCGCGTCTTCGTCGCGGCGACTCCGCACGACGCGCTGAACATCGTCGAGGCGCACACCGGCCAGATTCACATCCTGCTCACGGATGTCGTCATGCCGCAGATGAACGGAAGGGTGCTCGCGGAGCAGGTGTTGGCGCGCGATCCCGGGATACGCGTGGTCTTCATGTCCGGCTACACCGATGACGCCCTCGTTCGTCGCGGTGTGCTCGACCGGGACATGAACTTCATCCAGAAACCTTTCTCACAGGATGCGTTGCTTCGACTGCTGCGCACGGTGCTGACTGCCCGTTCACTGGACCACCAGCTCTCCGCGCAGCCTGACGTCCTTTGACGACGCGCCGACCATCACGCGAAACACGCCGGGTTCCACGACCCACTTCATGCCCTCGTCGAGCATCTGGAGCTGTTCGCGACCCACCTCGAACGTCACCTCGCGCGATTCGCCAGCGGCAAGCCGGATGCGCCGGAAGTCGACGAGTTGCATCACAGGCCGGGCCACCGAGGCGAGCACGTCGCGCACGTAGAACTGCACCACTTCGTCGCCGGCGCGCGAACCGGTGTTGGTCACCGTGCACCGAATCACGGCTGGCCGCGTGAATCCGGCATCCGGCGGCGCGATGGCCAGCGCCGAGTATGCGAACGTGGTGTAGCTCAGGCCGAATCCGAACGGGAACAGCGGCTGCCCGGTAAGATCGAGATAGTCGTCGCCGCGGCCCGTCGGCTTGTGATTGTAATAGAGCGGAAGCTGCCCCTCGGCGACTGGAAAGGTGATGGGCAGGCGACCGGCCGGGTTGTAGTCGCCGAACAGCACGTCGGCGACCGCGTGCCCGCCTTCCTCACCCGGATACCATGCGTCAACCACAGCGCGGACGCGATCGATCCATCGCGACATCGTGATCGCGCTCCCTCCACTGAGGACGACAATCACCGGCGTTCCCGTGGCGGCCACACGCTGAATCATCTCCTCCTGGTGGCCCGGCAAACTCAGCGACGAACGATCGCGAAACTCTCCCTCTTCAATTCCGGCAACGACGATCGCGACGTCGCTGCGCTTCGCGGCGGCGACGGCGGCGTCGATGCGCGCGGACCAATCGGACACCATTCCCGCATCCCACACGAGCTTGACGCGTGCGTTGCCCGTGCTCTCGAAGTACTCGAGCCTGATGTCGTGCGTGCTGCCTGGCGCGAGTGTGACGGTCGCGAACTGCGTGCGGTACGACTGTTTGCGCCAGTTGTCGATCACGAGTGCGCCGTCGAGAAAGAGACGATAGCCGTCGTTGCCCTCCACGCCGAGGCGACGCAGGGTCGTTCCCTTCGCTGGTGCGGTGAGCTTCCCTGTCCAGCGAACGGAGTACCAATCGAAAGGAATGCCGCGCGCCGGTGAGTTGAGCGTCCAGCCGAAATCCACGCGCGCATCGGTGCGCACAAGCGTCGGCGCGCCGGAGAGCGCATTGTTGGCGAAGTACTCGCCCTGGAGACCAGCCACCTTCGCTCCGTTGACGACGGACGACAACTGCTCCGCCGGCACCGGGACGTACTCACGCGTCACTCGGCCGGGTCCCGGTGCGAAGCGAACGCGCATCGCCGAGCCGGCCTTCTCGCGAATGGCGTCCAGGATGGACACGGGGCGGATGCCGGGACCGCTGTATCCGCCGAGTCGCGCTTCCGTGGCGTCGGTGCCGATGACCGCGATCGACGTGATAGTGCGGCGGAGCGGCAGCGCGTCGCGCTCGTTCTTCAGCAGCACCATGGACGCGCGCGCGGATTCCAGTGCGAGTGCGCGGTGCGTCGCGTGTCCGTTCCACAGCTCGGCGGTGTCGGCGTCCACGTACGGCCGCTCGAACAGGCCGAGCTCGAACTTGGCGCGCAGGACGCGCGCAACGGCAGCGTCTATCACCGTGTCGGCGATGGTGCCGTTGCGGAACGCCGCGAGATACGGGCGATGCTGCTCGTACGACGATTGGAAGATCACGTCGAGCCCCGCCTCGAGTGCGTGCTTCGTCGCCGTGGCGGTGCTGGCTTCCGTGTCGTGCAGCACCGTGGCTCCGCCGGTTGCCGACGCGTCGGAAATGACGAAGCCGCTGAAGGACCACGCGCGCTTTAGGATGTCCGTGAGCAACATGCGGCTCTGCGTCGCGGGCGAGCCGTCGACGGAGTTGTAGGCGGTCATCACCGAACGGGCTCCCGCCTGGGCAATTGCCGCCTTGAAGGGCGGAAAGTGCACCTCCTCGAGCGTGCGCATGCTGACGTCGATGGGATAGCTGTCGCGCCCACCCTCACCGACATTGGCGACGAAGTGCTTCGGCGTGGCGACGATCCCCGTTCGCTCGAATGCGGCGACGAACGCACGCCCCATGAGCGACGACATCACGGGATCTTCCCCGTACGTCTCCTCCACGCGTCCCCAGCGGACGTCGCTCGCGATGTTGATCACGGGCGCGAGCACCTGTCGAATGCCGCGGCTCCCGCCCTCGCGCGCAATCGCGTTCGCCACGCGGGCGACGAGCGCGGTGTCCCACGTTGCCGCCAGCGCGATGGCCTGCGGAAACATCGTCGCGCCCGCGCGCGGAATGCCGTGCACCGCTTCTTCGAACGGGATGATGGGAATGCCGAGGCGCGTCTTCTCGACGAAATGCTGCTGGATGGCGTTGATGCGTTCGGCATGCGCGCGCGCGACTTTCCCGGGCGACGTCGCTGCTGTCGCGTGCGCGGCAAACTCGCCTGTCGCGGCGATCTGCAGCCCGAACGCGCCGTGCGAATAGTCGTGCGACGGATTGTCGAGTCCGCCGGGGATCATGAACAGCTGCCAGAATTTCTCCTCGAGCGTCATGCGGGGCAGCAAGTCACGCACGCGGTCCGCAACGGGAAGCCGCGCATCGCGATATGGGAGCTGCGCGCGCGCGGCCTGCGCTGGCGCGGTAACGCAGGAGAGGAGCAGAAATGTTCTTGTCCAACGCATTGTTCACTCTGGGGAGACGTCTGCGCACCATACTCGACGAGGCGATGGCGCGCAAACGGTTCACACTGCGCAACAGCACGTGCAGATCCTTCGCCTGCGGCTCAGGATGACAAAAGCGCAAGCTGTGTTAGCGCACGAAGGTGTCGCACGAGCGTGGATCCCCAGACTCGAGGCCTTTCTTGAACCACGAGGCGCGCTGCGCTGCCGAGCCGTGGGTGAACGCGTCCGTGTTGACGCGGCCGGTGGTTCGCTGCTGGATGCGATCGTCGCCTACGGATGACGCGGCGTTGAGGCCCTCCTCCACATCGCCTGCCTGGAGATTGCCGCGCTGCTGCGACGAGTGTCCCCAGACTCCCGCATAGCAATCGGCCTGGAGCTCCATCGCGACCGACAGCTGGTTTGCCGATCCTCGGTCACTCTGCTGCGCCTGCCGCACCTTGGCGTCTGTACCGAGGATGTGCTGCACGTGATGTCCAAGCTCGTGCGCGATGACGTACGCCTGCGCGAAATCACCCGCGGCGTTGAACTTGGTCTTCAGGTCGTCATAGAACTCGAGGTCGATGTAGACCTTCTCGTCCAGCGGGCAATAGAAGGGTCCCATCGCCGTCTGGCCCGTGCCGCAGCCGGTCTGCGTTGCGCCGCGAAAGAGCACGATCCCCGCGTCGTGATACTGCCCCCCCACCTGTGGGAGCGTCTTGCCCCACGTGGCCTGCGCATCGTCGAACACGGCTGACACGAAGCGCACCATCGGTTCCTCGCGCGCCGAGTCTGCCGCGGACAGCGACCCGCCAGACTCCGTGACGGTCTGCGGGACGTCCTCGAAGAAGTTCCGGCCGAACACGAGGCTCAGGATCAGCAATACGGCCGTTCCACCGATCCCCATTCCGGCGCGGCCGCCGAAGCCACGCCGGTCCTCGAGATTGGAGCTTCGTCCCTGATCCTTCCATAACATGGCGGCCTCTTGGCTGAGTTGGCATCGAAAAAGGCAAGAAGCCGGCCGAAACCTCTGCAACTCCCCTACGGCACGATCTTGCGCACCGTCGGATACTCGATTCCCAGTTGCTTCAGGTACGAATCGTACTTCTTCGGGTCGTAGTAGAACTTCCGCATCTCGGGGCGGTACTTCTCCATGATGCCGGCGTTCATCCAGATGGGCGGCTGATCCGTGGCGGCAAAGAACGGGCGGTACTTCGTCGTCTTCGTCTGCACGGTGTTGAAGTAGTCCCACGCGTCCGTGACGAGCTGCGGCGTGAGCAGGATGTCCAGCATGGTCATCGCCTGCACCTTGGCGCCTGCCACCACGCCCTTGTGCGCAATGGGCGTCGCCATGGCGATGGAGTTCGCCCAGTTGTGGCCCGGCGTTCCCGGGATGTTCGACGGAAAGCGCAAGGTGATGGTCGGGACGTTCCAGCTCACGTCGCCAATGTCGTCCGACCCGCCGCCCATGCGCGTGGCCTCGTTCACCGGCCCGCCCAGGCTGCCTGGGCGCGTGGAGAGTCCGCTGTCCGGTACCGCAAGCTCGCGCTGGAGACCCTTCGCGAGCGCCTGGTCCTTCTCGTCCCACGTCGGCATGCCCACACTCTTGATGTTCTCATACATCGTCTCGGCGATGGCGCGGTTGAAGTGGCCACTCCAGCCGGAGCCGACCATCATGACCGTATCGACCTGTGTATCAGTCATGAGCGCAGCACCCTGCGCCATCTTCTTCGCGGCCTCGAACAGCGGCATCGTCCGCTCGTAGTCGCGCTCGCGAAAGTAGAACCAGATGGCCGCCGTACTCGGCACGACGTTCGGCTGGTCGCCGCCATCGGTGATCACGTAGTGCGAGCGATGCTGGAGGGTGAGATGCTCGCGCTTGTATTCCCACGCGTTGGCCATGAGCATCACGGCGTCGAGCGCGCTCTTGCCGCGCCACGGCGCCCCCGCCGAGTGTGCGCTCGAGCCCTTGAACTTGAAGATCGCCGAGATCAGCGCGTTGCTGCCGGATTGGCCCCAGGAGACGCCGAGGTCGTTGCTCACGTGCGTGAAGAGCGTGACGTCCACGTCCTTGAACACGCCGGCGCGAACGAGAAACGCCTTTCCGGCCATCTGCTCTTCAGCGACGCCGGGCCAGAGCACGAGCGTGCCCGGGATCTTGTCGCGCTCCATGATCTTCTTCACGACGATCGCCGCCGCGATGTTGAGCGGCATTCCGGAGTTGTGGCCCTCGCCGTGCCCCGGTGCGCCGGTGATGATGGGATCCTTGTAGCCCACGCCCGGCTTGTTGGATGCCTGCGGGATGTCGTCGATGTCGCTGCCGAGTGAGATGACCGGCTTGCCGGAGCCCCACTTCGCGACGAACGCGGTGGGAATGCCGGCGACCCCGCGCTCCACCTTGAAGCCATTCTGCTCGAGCAGCCCGGTCAGGTACTTTGACGTCTCGAATTCCTGGAATCCCAGCTCCCCGTACGAGAAGACCTGATCCACCATCTCCTGGATCATCTTGGCCTTCGCGTCGATCTCCTTGGCGGCTTCGGCCTTGAGTGCCGTCAGCTGCGCGGTGGTGGCGTACTTGTACTTGATGGAGTCGGCTGCGTTGCCCCCGCCCCGCTGGGCCGACGCAGCTGTCGTCGCCGCAAGAGTGAGCGCGCAGGTGGCCAGCAGCGACGTGCGGCGAACGAGTGCGAATGCCATGGCGAGCGGGGCTCCGGGTGACGAGAGGGTTGGCGGTGCGGACGGCGGCACCAATATCGCTCGGGGATGCGGTCCGCACGAGAAGGTGCCGCAAGTCACATCGCTGGGGTTCAGCCTCAAGGCATCCTCGGTGCGCCACTATATACTTTTACCCCTGCCCAGCTGAGGGTGAGCCCCCGGCCGGGTGTCATGGAACTCGCGAACGGCGAACGGCGAACGGCGAGCGCAGGCGACGCGCGCGACTCTCACTTTGGGCATCGTGGACATGCAAGCGCAGTCGGACACTATTCTCACGCTCGCCCCGGAATCTGCAGACGCCAACGACGTTGGGTCCGCGATGCTCGTGGCGGTCGAGGCGTCCCGCCTCTCGCGGGAGGTGCGTGGCATCGGCCGCTATGTGCGGGCCATGCTGCCGCGGCTCGTGGCGCAGCGGCCGGGCCTCCGCCTGGCGCTGTACGCCAAGAACGCGCGGGACGTTGCGCATCTCACGCCGCTGCTGAACGCGATCCCGGAGCTGCGCGGCCGGATCGAGCTGCACCCGCTCCGCGAGATGACGCGCGCGCAGGCGGATGTCTTCTGGTATCCATGGAACGTCGCCGTGCCGGCGCCATCACGCGGCGCCGTGGTCACCACGGTGCACGACGTCGTGCCCATCGCGCATCCGGACCCTCGGCTGCGCGGCTCGTGGAAGAACCTGCGCTGGCGCTTGCGCTACGCCGCCACCGCGCGCCGCTCGACGCTCATTGTGGCGGACTCCCAGTTCACCGCCGACGAAATCCACCGCACGCTGGGTGTGCCCTTCGCGCGGCAGCGCGTGGTGCTGTTGTCGGCCGACGATTTCGTGGTTCCGCCCGCATCCGGCGATGAGGAGGCCCTGGCGCGCATTGGCGTCACGCGACCGTTCGTGCTCGCCGTTGGCGCAGCCGATCGTCGCAAGAACCTCGCGATGCTCGAGCGTGCGATGCCGCGCGTCGTCGCCGCGCACCCAAACACGACGCTCGTGCTGGCCGGCCCTCGGCGGGCGGCATCACCGGCGCATGTCGATGCGCCGTGGCAGACAACGCTCGGCTTCGTGACCGAGGAGGAGCTCGCCGCGCTGTATCGCTGCTCCGTCGCGCTGGTGATGCCGTCGACGTACGAGGGGTTCGGCCTGCCGGCGCTGGAAGCGATGCGCATGGGCGCGCCGGTGATCTGCGCGCGCGCGTCATCGCTGCCGGAAGTGGCCGGCGACGCAGCGGCGTGGGTGGAGCCAGACGACGACGCGGCGCTTTCGCGCGTGATCCTCGACATCATGGACGACTCGGCACTGCGCGCCGCGATGAGCGCCGCGAGCCTGGCGCAAGCCGCGCGGTTCTCGTGGGACGAGACCGCGCGGCAGACGCTCAGCGCATTCGACGAGGCGATCGCAATGGTGGGAGCGCGGCAGGCGCGATAGCGAAGGCAGTTCTCTCGCTGTTGCGGTCCTGCGTACCTCTGCTCCTCTGCGTCCTCTGCGGTGAACGTGTTCTTACACGCCAGTCGACCAGGCGAGAAATCGAGCCGAGCCGCATCGTCTTCTCTGCTAATGCCAGTCGAGATGGTGGTGCATTCATTTACCGCGGAGGACGCAGAGGAGCAGAGGTACGCGGAGGACTGCGGAACCAAGTGATTGAGAAGCGACGTCACGCATGGCCCGCGGCGGACTGGCTCTGGCATTCAAAGCGGGAACGCTTCCTTGCTGTTGCTTTTCCTCTGCGTACCTCTGCTCCTCTGCGT
>JANOIJ010000339.1:0-9196 GCA_031407575.1 Gemmatimonadaceae bacterium
GAGCCGCTCGCGGAGCTGGCGATAGAGCTCGGCCGCTCGCGCGTCGTCGTACCGAGTGAGCTTCGGTTGCACGGAGAAAGTGACGAGACCGGCGACGCGCTGTCCGAGGTCGATGTGGATGAGGTTGAGGAACGTTCGGGCGAAGAGTCCCGCCCCGACGAGCAGCCACAGCGACAGCGCGATCTGGCCGGTGACGATCGACCGGCGAAACCACGCGGCAGCGGGCGTCGCGCTCGCGCGGTCGGACTGATCCTTGAGCGCGTCCGCCAGACGCGGCCGCGAGGCCTGTAGCGCGGGGAACAACCCGAACAGGATGCCCGTGACGATGCTGAGCACCGCGGAAAATGCGACGACCGCGGGACTGATGCTGAACGTCATCGCTTCCGTCGCGTCCGGTGGCAGGAGTGCCGCGATGATGCTCAGCGTCCACGACGCCACCAGCAGCGAGGCAATCCCGCCGAGGAGTGACAACAGGATGCTCTCGGTGAGCAACTGCACGAGCAGGTGACGCCGCGTCGCGCCCAGCGCGAGCCGCACGCCCATTTCCGTCGCTCGTCCGGCTCCGCGCGCGAGCAACAGGTTGGCGATGTTGGCGCAGGCGATCAGCAGCACGACACCCGTCACGGAGAACAGGAGGATGATCGGTGTCTTCGCCTCGCGATGGATGGAACTCTGGCCGCGTCCACCGGGCTTGAGCAGCAGCTTCTTTGCCTTGAACGCCTCCATCGTCTTGGCGCTCATCTCTTCCTGAAGCGGCGCCTCGACATCGCTGAGAATCGGGCGGAAGATCGCGTTCGCCGCAGTCTCCGCCGACTCGATGGACGTTTCCGGCTTGAGGCGGCCGAACAGGTAGACCCAGTAATTGCGACGATCCTCCCACCGTGTGAACCGCTGGACCTGGCCCCGCATGGAGATGGGGACGTACACCACCGGCCGTGCGCCGGCGGTCGTTCCGTGGAATCCCTCAGGTGTGACACCGACGATGTTGTACGACTTCCCGTTCACGACGATCGTCTGGCCGAGTACGGTGGGGTCCCTGCCGAACTTGTCCTCCCAGAAGCGCGCGCTGATCACCGCGACGAAGTTGGCACCAATGACCTTGTCGTCGTCCAGGTTGAGCAGGCGCCCGTGCAACGGCGCCAGTCCGAGCACCGGGAAGTAGGACCCGCTAACCATCGCGCCCTCGCCGGTCATTGGCTCGTTGCGCACGCTCAGCGCCACGCCAGTCATGCGGTGCGCGGCAATGCCGTCGAGCCCCGTCTGCGCCTTCTCGAGATCCCGGAACATGGCGTAGCTGAACACCTCGTCGCAGCCGCCAGTCTGGTTGCACGAATTCGAGCCAGGCATCGGGCCTGGCGCCGAGAGATTCACCAGCCGGCTCGCCTCTCGCACGGGCAGCGGGTTCCACAACAGTTGATCGAACATCGAGAAGATGGCCGCATTCGCCCCGATGCCGAGCGCCAGCGACAAGACGGCGATCGTGGTGACGAACGGCGTCTTGAGCAACATGCGAACGGCAAGCGTGATGTTTCGCATTTGGAGGGGGCGGGAGACGGGAGGGGCGCCGAGGGACACCGCCGCTTGGACAATCGCCAGAGGGCGATAGTTCGAATTACCCCGATACGGCACGCGTCGGAGCGCGGTTTCACTCGCGCGTGAAGCGTACGGTGAACGTCGACCCCACGCCGAGCGTGCTGTCCACCGTCAGGGTAAATCCCATCGCCTCGCAGAATCGGCGCGAGATGGCCAGTCCCAGCCCGGTGCCGCCGAACCGGTGCGCGATGGTGCTGTCCTCCTGCGCGAACGGCTCGAAGATCGCCGCCAGGTTCTGCGGCGCGATCCCCTCTCCGGTGTCCGTCACGGACAGCGTGGCGGGCGTCTCCGTACCAGCGGGAACGATGGTCAGGGCGACACGCCCCACCGTGGTGAACTTGAGCGCGTTGCTCACCAGATTGACCACGACTTGCCGGAGCTTCGTGACGTCCGCGAGAACGAACAGCGGCTCCGCCGGAACGTCGGCCACGAGCTCGACCCCCGGCGCGCGGTCCACCCCCTGAAGGTCCGCGACGACATCGAGCACCATGTCGCGCACATCGACATCGATGAGATCGAGATGGGACGCCCCAGCTTCGACCTTGGAGAGGTCGAGCAGCTGGTCGATGAGCGCGAGCAACCGTGCGCCGTTGTCCGAAATGCGTTCCGCGAAGGTCAGGTCCCGAGCGGAGAGCGTTCCGCCGCGATTGGCCATCAGGACGCGAGAGAACCCGATGATGGCGCCAAGGGGCGTGCGCAATTCGTGGCTCATGTGGGCAAGGAACTTCGACTTCGCCGCGTTCGCTGCCTCGGCGGCGTGGCGCGCCGCGAGCAGCTCGTCGCCCTGCTGCTGGAGCTCCTCCGTCTGCGCTTCCATCTCGTGCGCCTGGTCTCGCAGGAGCATCTCGGCGCGGCGGATGTCGGTGACGTCGTGCAGGGTCGTGGAGAAGTGAGAGAGCGATCCATCGGCATGGCGGTGCGCGAGCACGACCTGGTTCACGATCCTGGTGCCGCCATCTGACGCACGCAATGTGGTCTCACCGCTCCAGACGCCAGTCTCTGCAGCGACCGCTGTCGCCTCGAGCAGGATGCGATCCGCATCGGGGCCGGAGTGGCCGGCACGAATCGCGTCGCGCGGGATGTCCTGCATGGGCGAACCGTCGGCGCTGTCGGCCATGGCGGGCAAGCCCATCATCAGCCTGCCGGCGCGATTCGCGTAGAACAGTTGACCATCCAGGCCGAACATGCCGACGACGTCAGGCGTCTGGTCAAGGATCGCGGCGAGTCGGCGGCGGCCCGCTTCCGCTTCGACGCGGGACGTCACGTCGATGATGATGGCATGCAACAGTGCACGACCACCGTTCATGATCGGGCTTGCGTATACCTCCACTTCGCGCGGCTCGCCGTTCTTCAGGTACTGCGTGCGGCGAAACATGGAGATCCTTCCGGTCGTGATCTCCGCGATCTTCGACGTCGCTGTCGACGGCGCCAACCGGCTCAACTTTGAGATATGCAGTCCCACGAGCTGCTCGCGCTCGTACTGATAGAATCGCAGCGCGGCGGGGTTGGCCCCCTGAATGATGCCGGACTCGACGTCCACCAGGAGCTGGACGGTGGCATTGTGCTCGAAGAGCTCACGATATCGCGCTTCGCTCGCGCGCAACGACTCCTGCGCGTTGTGCTCGGCGGTGACGTCGCGAAACGACGACAACGCGCCCTCGATGCGACCGTCCGGACGGCGCAGTGGGCGAGCCGCCGTGGCGATCCAGAGCTCTGTGCCGTCTGGGCGCGGATATCGCAGCAAACATTCCGGCTGGGGCTCGCCCGTGCGCAGCGCTGCGAGGATCGGATGCGTCGAGCGCTGGATGATGCGTCCGTCGCCGTCGTAGGCGATCCACGGCAAGTCGAGGAGGCGCATGCCGACCATCACCTCACGCGAGGCACCGAGGATCCGCTCGCCCACGTCGTTGACGGAGTCCACCACGCCCTCCGCGTTGACGATGACGACGCCCTGCGTGAGTGCGGCCAGCATGGCGTCGCTGCGCAGCCGGAGCGGGTCGGTCGCCAGGCGGAGGCGGGTTTCCTCGGTGACGTCGCGAAAGATTCCGCAGGTGGCGACGCCGGCGCCAGCGGCGTCGCGCAGCACGCTGACCTCTCCCACGACGTCCACCCGCAGGCCGCCGCGTGTCACGAACGTGGTGCGCAGATGGCTGGCGCGCTCGCCGCGCAGGAGCCGCTCCAGCAACGCGGCGACACCCGCACGCTCTTCCGGCGCGACCACATCGGCGAACGACACGCCGCGCGCGATGTCGGTGTCGAAATAGTCGAGCGTCGCCTGCCACGCCTCATTGCCGAACTGCACGCGACCATCGGCCGAGACCGTCTGCACGAGCATGGATGTGCCCAGCAAGACGCTCGTGAGATCGGGAAAGTCGGGCGCGTTGGAGCTCGTCATCGCGTCATTGCCGCTCGCGGGTCGGGAGCGGGTCGGTCGCGCCACGTCGCGAATCCCACCGGGTCCCGTTGGGCAATCTAGCATCGAGCGCGCCGGCCTCGCGTGCTCTCACGGCCAGCGGGTCGGCATCTTAGCTTTGCGCAAACCTCATACTCCGCCAAGAATGCTTCGCTCGCTTCCGCTACTCGCCGGCACGGCCGCTGTCGTCCTCGCGTTTCCACTGTACGCCCAGCAGCCAGCCGCTGGGCTTCCGCCCTCGCCAATCGCGCGACTCGTCGTGAGCCCGGCTTCGCCGGTTGTCGTCGCGGGCGACACGCTGCGTCTCGTCGCGCAGCCGCTCGACGCCGCGGGCCAACTCGTGCCGAATGTGCGCGTCACCTTCCTCCGCGCGCCATCAGCACGCTTTGAAGGAACGGTGGACTCCACCGGCCTCGTCGCGTCTGGCTCCACCGGTACGATTCCAGTCACCATCGCCGCGATGGTTCCGGGGACCAGGCCCGTCATCCAGCAGGTAGAGGTGCGAATGGTTGCCGGTCCGGCCACGCGCATCGAGCTCGATGCGGCGCCGGCAAAGCTGGTCGTGGGACAGCAGGTGTCGCTCAATGGAGCGTCGTATTCTGCGGGAGGGGACAAGCGTTCCGACCGCCTCGCGTGGACGAGCTCCGCGCCGTCCATCGCGCGCGTCGGCGACGATGGTTCGCTCGTGGCGCTCGCCGCGGGCCGCGCGACGTTGACCGCCACCGCCGGCGCCGCGAAGACCACGGTTCCGGTGGTCGTCGTGGCCAACACCATTCGCACGTTCGACATCACCGCCTCAACGCGATCGACGCGCACCGGCGACGTGGTGAAGTTCACGTCCGTGGCGAAGGATGCCGCGGGCAACGTCATTGCCGGCCTCGCACCGTCGTGGAGCTTCTCACCGGGCCAGGGCATGATGGATCAGGGCGGCAGCTTCGTCGCCTACGAGGCCGGCCGGTACACGATCACCGCGTCGCTCGGCGTGAAGGCGGCGCAAGCGGTGATCACGGTCGCGCATCGCGATGTGCGTCGTCCCGCGATCGTTGTTGGACGCCTGCCCCGAACGCGCTTCACCACGGAAGAAGTCTGGCTGCATCCGAACGGCCGCAACGCCTACCTCGGTTCCGGCAGTGGTGGTGACGTCATGTATGCGCTCGACATCAGCGATCCGTCGAAGCCGGTCGTTACGGATTCCGTGATCGCGAATACGCGTCGCGTGAACGACATCATGACGACACCGGACGGCAAGTTCCTCGTGTTCACGCGCGAGGGCGCGGCGGACCGGAAGAATGGCATCGTCATCTGCTCGCTCGAGGATCCGGCGCATCCCAAGCCCATCGCCGAGTTCACGGATGGCGTGACGGCCGGCGTGCACTCGGCGTTTGTGTACCACCAGGAGAAGTTCGGCACGCATGTGTACCTGACGAACGACGGCACGGGCGCGATGCACGTCATCGACATCAACGACCCGTATCACCCGAAGGAAGTGGCGCAGTGGAAGACGCCGCGCTCCGATGCGGGGCGCTCGCTGCACGACATCGACCTGCGCGACGGCCTGCTGTACGCGAGCTACTGGAACGACGGCCTCGTCATCCTCGACATCGGCAATGGCGTGAAGGGTGGGTCGCCTGCAAAGCCGACGCTCGTGTCGCAGTACAAGTACGACCTCAACGATCTGTACCGACAGGTGGAGGCCACGGCGGGACCGGGCTTCATCCGCGGCACGCATACGGCGTGGCGCCACAAGAACTACGTCTTCATCGCCGACGAAGTGTTTCCGGCCAGCGGCGTCCAGGGGGCGAAGGACGCGTCAGCGGGCCGCGCGTACGGCCGGCTCCAGGTGCTGGACGTCTCCAATGTCGAGAAGCCGAAGTCCGTGGCGTTTTACGAGCCCGAGTATGGCGGCGTGCACAACGTCTGGGTCGCGGGCGACACGCTGTACATGGGCGCGTACAACGCGGGCTTCCGCGCGTTCGACATCTCGGGCGAGCTCAAGGGCGACCTGCGCGCGCAGGAGCGCGAGATGGCGCACGTGAACACGGCGGACATGGACGGCAAGGTGTCGAACGCGGCGATGACGTGGGGCGTCGTGGTGCGCGATGGGCTGGCGTACGTCAACGACATGTACAACGGACTGTGGATCGTGCGGATGCAGGAGCCTAAGAAACCGCTGGTGCCGTAGGCGCGAGCGGCGATCATTTTCGAACAACCTCCCACACAGCGCCGTCCTTGTAGTCCGCGATGAGAATCGGCCGCGGGAACTCGGCGGGGTTGATGATCCCCGTGCGGACGGCCCACTCGAGTGTCTGGCCGCTGCGCTTGTCCAGCACCAGGAACGCGCGGTTCGCCTGCTCCAGCGGCCGCGTGAGCAACACGGTGTCGGCGCCGGCGCGCGGAAAGTAGTACAGCAGGGGACCGATGGGCGGGATGGGCGCCAGCACGCGGTCGCCCGGCTTGAGCCGCGGCGCCAGCACCGCCGTCACCTGCTCGGCGGGCGCGAAGACACCGGTGTCGTCATTCGCTTCCACCGCATGCGACGTCACCGCGAGCACGAGTGACGCGACGGCGACGACGCCGGCAGCCCATTCGCCTCGCCACGTGTGCGCTGGCCGTGCGCGCTGCACCAGCCACCACGCGCCGCGCGAGACGCTCAGAAGGAACAGCGGCAGCAGGAACAGCCAGACGCGATAAAAAGGCGCGCGGTGCGTGCCGAACAAGACGAGGGTGCACCACACGCCCGCCGCAATCACGAGCGACGGCCGCGCGCTCGGCGCCGGACGTCGCATGCCGAGTAGCGCCGCGAGCGCCATGATGGGTATGCACCACCACGGCAGGGGAGCAGTCCACCGACCGACCGTCGCGGCGAAATTGCCGGGGAGCTCGCGAAGAAAGACGTCCCACGGGCTGGCCGCGACGAATTTGTTGCCGAGGAGCGCGCCAAGCCCCGCGGTGCGAATGATCGGGATGTAGAGCATGCCCGCGATGGCAACGGATCCCGCGAACGACGCGCCGACTCGTCCGAGGAATCGTGTGCGATGCGGTGCGTCCATCGCGCGCGATGACATCGCCAGCCACGTGGCGACGATGCCGAGTGGGTAGAGCATGATCGGGATGGTGTACAATCCGATCGCGCCGAGGGTGGTGAGTAGTAGCCAGGCACGTGCAGATCCCTCGCCTTGGGCTCGGGATGACATCATTTCCTGTCGTCCCGAGTGAAGCGAGGGACCTGCTTTCGTCACGGACTCTCGTATGTGATCCGCCACGAGCAGCATCACCAGAAACAGCGCAACGAACAACGTGTATCCGCGCGCGTTGGTGGAATACAACATCAGCTGCGTGCTGCCGACGCTCAGCGCCGCGGCGAGCAGTGCGGTGCGGCCATCCGCGAAGCGTCGCCCCACCGCCCACGTGAGCGGAATGATGGCCACGCCGGCAATGAAGGCGGGAAGTCGCAACGCCCATGGCGGATAGTCCAGGGCGGCCGCGCTCAGCTTTGCCAGCAGCGAGTAGAAGACGTGATTGTTCGGCTGCTGGTACGTGCCGACGATCGTCCACCACGACCGGCCAACGTAGTACGCCCACGAGACGCCCTCGTCGAAGCGCATGGGCTGCCACAGCACCGTCAGCCGACTCAGGACGGCGAGGGCCGTGATCCCGATGATCGTCGCCCGCTCGCCCCGCTCGGTCACGCTGCCGCGGGATACACCTCGAACAACCCGGCCGCGCCCATCCCGCCGCCGATGCACATGGTCACGAGACCGTTGCCGCCACCGCGCCGCGCAAGCTCGTGGATGAGCTGCGTCGTGAGCTTCGCGCCGGTGGCGCCAAGCGGATGGCCGAGTGCGATGGCGCCACCATTCACGTTGACTTTGTCCTCGGGCATGGCGAGCTCGCGCACCACCGCGACCACCTGCGCCGCGAACGCCTCGTTGAACTCGATGAGGTCGATGTCCTGCATGCTCATGCCCGCGCGTGCGAGCACCTTGGGCACAGCCTTGATCGGCCCGACACCCATGACGTCCGGCTCCACGCCCGCCACCGCAAAGCTGATGAAGCGCGCGAGCGGCCGCAGGCCGTTCGCTTCCGCACGCGAGCGACGCATGAGCAGCAGCGCGGCCGCGCCGTCCGAGTACGGACTCGCATTGCCCGCGGTCACCGTGCCAGTCGCCTTGAAGGCCGGGCGCAGCTTCGCGAGTCCCTCCGCGGTGGTCTCCGCGCGCACGAGCTCGTCCCGCTCGAACGCCAGCGCTTCTGTGTGCTTTTCGGTGCCCTTCCAATGCACACGCTCTACCGGCACGGCGACGATCTGCGCATCGAAGCGACCACTGCTGACAGCAGCCGCCGCCTTCTGCTGGCTGCGCAGCGCCCACGCGTCCTGGTCGGCACGACTCACCTTCCACCGATCGGCCACGCGCTCGGCCGTAAAGCCCATGCCGATGTAGGACTCCATCGCATCCGCATCGAGGCGAGCGTGGTATCCCGACATCGGCACCTGGCTCATCATCTCGATGCCGCCGGCGAGCACGACGTCTGCCATGCCACTCATGATCTGCATCGCGCCGTTGGCCACGGTCTGGAGCCCCGACGAACAGAACCGGTTGACGGTCTGCGCCGGCACGTCGACGGGAATGCCGGCGCGCAACGCGCTGAGGCGGGCGACGTTCAGTCCCTGGGACGCTTCCGGCATCGCGCAGCCCCACACGACGTCATCGATGGTGGCGTGATCGACTCCGGCGCGCGTGATGGCCTCGCGCATGACCAGCGCGGAAAGCTCAATGGGGTGCGTGTTCGCGAGGGCGCCATCCTTCTTTCCCTTGGCCACCGCCGAACGTACCGCCGAAACAATCACGACATCATCGTTGTCTGCCATTTTCTCCCCTCACCAGAATGGTCGTGCACCTACTGCGAACATCGAAGTGCGTGCCCTAACGGCGTGCGCTAACGACGTGCTCTAACGACGTGCTCTAACGACGTGCTCTAACGACGTGCTCTAACGACGTGCTCTAACGACGTGCTCCAACGACGTGCTCTAACGACGTGCTCTAACGACGTGCTCTGACGGCGTGCTCTGACGACGTGCTCTGACGACGTGCTCTGACGACGTGCTTTTGCTGCGTGCTCTAAGTTCGCCCTTCGAGCACGCCCTTCGAGCACGCCCTTCGAGCACGCCCTTCGAGCACGCCCCTAGAG
>JANOIJ010000129.1:0-4223 GCA_031407575.1 Gemmatimonadaceae bacterium
GACGGTGCCGAAGCGCTACCTGCCCGACGTCATGAACGGGCAGGAGTTTGCGCAGTTCATGAAGGAGGTCAACGAGGACGCCATTCGCTACAACCAGAGGCGCGAGCCGACGATCAACGACGTCCCGGTCGAGTACCGCGACCCGTCACAGTACGCCAACAACTCGACGAACTGGCTCGACCTGATCACCCGGAACGCGCCGATGCACAGCCTCAACGCGAGCGTGAGCGGCGGTTCGCAGAATATCTCCGGCTACCTCTCGGGCGGCCTGCTCAACGAGCAAGGCGTGGTGGTGGCGACCGACTATCGGCGAGCCTCGATGCGCGCCAGCGTGAGCGCGACCCCGTCGCCGAAGTTCCGTGTCTCGCTGAACCTGGCGCCCACGTATGAGCTGCGAAACCTGCCGGTCTCCGGAGGCAACGGCCGCGCCGAGTTTGGCAGTCCCGGATCGGCCTCCATCATGAGCCCGATTATCCCCGCCTACAACGCTGACGGAACCTTCAACGCGCAGATCGGGAGTCCCGGCATTCTGTCCGGCCCGAACCCGCTGATGTACCTGACGCAGTTCTCGAACAAGTTCCAGAACCTGCGCGCCCTCGGGAACGCGGTGGTCGAGTTTCGGCCGATCGAAGGGCTGATGCTCAAGAGCCAAGCGAACGGCGACTTCTCGCAGCAGCAACAGACGAACTTCACGCCCTCCACGCTCGGCGCCTTCCTGGCTCCACCGCCCCGGGTGCCAACGGGTAACTACAACGAGAGCAACAGCGTCAACTATCTGACAGAACAGACGGCCACCTACGATCGCACCAGGGGCCAGCACCACGCCCAGCTACTCGCCGGCCACAGCGTGCAGGCCAACCGCGAAATGGGCGGGAACTTCGCAGGCGGTCAGTTCCCGAACGACGACATCCAGACGCTCAACGGCGCGAGCCTGATCACCCTCCCCGGCGCGAACCCGATCACGGCCGCGAGCTGGGGGCTCGTCTCCTACCTTGGACGGCTCAACTACGATTTCGCCGACGGCAAGTACCTCGCGAGCGCCGCGATCCGGCGCGATGGTTCCTCGCGCTTCGCCGAGGCGAATCGCTGGGGCGTGTTCCCCTCAGCGTCCATAGGCTGGCGTGTGAGCGAAGAGTCGTTCTTCAAGCGCTTCTCGTGGCTCAACGACCTGAAGCTCCGCGCCGCGTACGGCCAGACTGGCAACAACGACATCGGCAATTTCGACTACATCGGCCGTATCAACGGCGGAAGCGCCAACGACTACGTCCTCAACAACGCGCTCGCTACCGGTCGCACGCTGGGCACCCTCGGCAACCCGAACCTCGGCTGGGAGAAGACTTCGGAAGTCAACGTCGGGCTCGATGTGGCCTTGCTCAACAACCGGATCTCGCTCACCGCCGACGCCTACAACGGCGTCACGAAGGATCTGCTGCTGAACGTCGAGGTCCCGCAGTCGTCGGGCTTCGGGACGGTGACCAGGAACACAGGCAAGGTGCGCAACCGCGGCATCGAGCTCGGCATTCGCACAGTGAACGTGCAGCGCGGCTCCGTCCAATGGACGAGCGACTTCAACGTCGCGATGAACCGGAACATCGTGCTGGCGCTGGGCGCCAACGGCGCCCCCATCCGCAGCGGCGCGAGTGGTGAGCAGACTCCCACGCACATCACGATGATCGGCCAGCCCGTCGGCATGTTTTACGGCTTCGTGTTCCAGGGGCTGTACCAGACCGACGCGGAGGCCGCGGCGACTGGGTACGCAGGAGCGATCGCCGGCAACGTGAAGATGAAGGACGTCAACGGGGACCGTCTCATCACGGCGATCCTCGATCAGGAGATCATTGGCAGCCCCTACCCCGACGCCACCTTCGGCATCAACAACAACCTCGAGGTCGGCCGGTTCGATCTGTCGCTCATCATGACCGGGCAGCTCGGCGGCGAGCGCCTCACGGGGTTCTTCGAGTACCTGCACAACATCGACCCCGCCTTCAACGTCACGCGCGACAACATCAACCGCTGGCGCTCGCCCTCCCAGCCGGGAGATGGATTTCATCCGACGACCGCTGGCGTCGCGCGCGGTCGGCAGCTCTACCGCGACGTGAGCACGCTGTGGGTCCAGGACGCGACCAACATCACCCTGCGCAACGTCACGCTTCGCTACAAGGTGCCGGAGCGCCTCTCGTTGGCGATGAAGGATGCCAACGTCTACGTGGGCATTCAGAACGCGCTCACGATCTCGAACTACCCGATGAATCCCGAAGTGACGAACTACAACCGTCAGACGGGTGCGTTGACGCCCGGCTATGACGCCGTGGCCTTCCCCATTCCCCGCACGTTCACCTTCGGCACGCAGTTCGGCTTCTGAGGATATGATGCGACCCACCTCAAGATTCTGCCGCGCTGCGACGGCGCTCACCGTGTCCGTCGCGCTTGCTGGCTGTCAAAATGTTCTGGAAGTGAACCCTGAGACGTTTAGTGGCACCACGACGTACTATCAGACTCCGGAACAGATGGAGCGCGCAGTTTTCGGCGCGTACAGCGTTCTGCAGGGCACGTACGGTGGAGGCGCCACGGGCCCGATGTGGCTGCTCGCCGAGATGCGGTCCGACAACACGACGTACGAGTTCAACGTGCAGAACCGGTCGACCGCGCCCCAGGAGACCATCGACACGTTCGTGACGTCGGCCGACAACAACAGCACCGTGGCGGGATGGAACAACGCGTACCTCGGAATTCTGCAGGCGAACACGATCCTCGACCGAATCGATGCGGTCGTGTACGCGGATCCGGCAGCCAAGAATCGCATCATCGGCGAGGCGAAGTTCCTGCGCGCACTGCACTACTTCAACCTCGTGCGCCTGTTCGGCGCTGTACCGCTCGTCGTGCACGAGACGCAGTCGTACGAGGGCGCGTTCACCTCGACGCGGACGCCGGCCGATTCCGTGTTGAAGGTGGTCATCGCTGACGTCAGGGACGCGATCACCAAGCTGCCGACGCGCGCAGCGCTGCCTGCCGCTCAGCGGGGCCGCGCCACGCAGGGCGCGGCGTCGATGCTGCTCGCCGACGTCTACATGTGGCAGAAGAACTGGCAGGAAGCGGCCACCGTGCTGCAGACAGTGACCGCCATGGGCTATACGCTGGTCACCACCGGCACCCCCACCGCGTACGATCGCGTTTTCGATCCGGCATTCAAGAACGGGCCGGAGTCGATCTTCGAAGTCCAGTACACCGATGCCGTCATCGGCGAGGGGAGCGGCTACGCCGTGCGCTTCGCCCCGATCACGTCGGGTACCACTTTCACGGCCGGTGGCGACAACGCGAACAACGGCGGGTGGAACGTTCCGACGCGCGACATGCTGCGCGCTTACGAGCCGGGCGACCTCCGCAAGGCAGCGTCGATCGGCTTCTATGTGAACCCGGCGAGGAACCTAACCGAGACGGACGTCGCGATCGGGGACACGATCCCGTACGTCAAGAAGTTCATCCACCCGTACACGTTGGCGGCGCGGCAGAACGACAACTTCCCGGTCTGGCGGTATGCAGAAGCCTTGCTCAACTATGCCGAGGTGTTGAACGAGCTCGGACGCACAGCGGAAGCATACTCGTTCATCAATCAGGTGCGGACGCGAGCGGGCCTACCGGCGCTTGCCGGTCTGTCGCAGGGCGCGTTCCGCGATGCGGTATTCCGCGAAGAGCGCGTGGAGCTCGCCTTCGAGGATAAGCGCTGGTTCCAGCTCGTGCGCACTGGAAATGCCGTCGCAATTTCGAGCGCGCACGGTACGGAGCTGAAGGGGTACGCGGTCGGCCGGCGCGATCCGGGGACGTATATCGTGACCGCGAACATGCTGCTGTACCCCATCCCGGTGCGTGAGATCACGACGAATGGGTTGACGCAAAATCCGGGATACTGAGTCCGGGAGATGCGTCAGCGTTGCGGGGCGGCGTCGGCTTGCATGGTGACGACGATCGCCCCCTGCGCGTGGCTGCCCCCCCACCGTTGCGCCGCGGCGACGGGGTCCACGAAGGCGATGGAGACGACGTTGTCGCTGTTCATCCTGCGCAGCGACTCGACGCCCCCCATCCTCATGTCTCCGGCGATCACCTGGATCTCCGCGGGCCGGCTGACGAGCGTGGTCGGCCCGCGGCGTTGCAGCCACTGCCCACGCAGCGCGAGCACGGCGTCGTACAACGTGGCGTATCGGGCCGACTCCAGCTCGGCGCGCATG
>JANOIJ010000130.1:0-3153 GCA_031407575.1 Gemmatimonadaceae bacterium
TTGAGCAACATCTGCCGACACCTTCGCGATGGACGCGCGCGTCGACTCCGCATCTCCGCATGCAGCTACGGCGACGAGGGCGAAACACGAGACGGCGCTGAGGACCGGAAGACGCATCGAACGTTGTACCCCGCGAACCAACAGGTGGCGCGGCGCGCACGGTGCGCCGTATGCCGTACAGGAATGCGAGATGCGCGCCGCAATCGCCTGTCGAGCTCGCATGAATGATGTGAATCCGCTGGCGGCGTTCCCGGCGTACACTTCTTGCACCTTCCCCCGCGGTTCGAGTGCAACCCGTCAAGACACCGTTTGGAGGTCCAATGCTACGCCGAGTTCTCCGCTGCACCCCCGCTTTTGCCCTGTGCGCGTCCACGCTGGTGTCCGCATGCGCGGGAGGCGACAAGGCAGCAGACAGCGCGCGAGTGGCCGACTCCATCGCGGCCGCCGCCGCTGCCGCCACGCCCCCGGCGCCGCCACCGCCGCCCGCGCTGACCGATCCGAACATCGTCGCGATCCTCGACGGCGCGAACGCGACCGACAGTTCCGCCGGAGCCATCGCAGCCACCAAGGGCACGTCGGCGGACGTGAAGACGTTCGCTCGGGACATGATGCGCGATCACCATGCCCTCCGGAAAGCCGGCGAGGATCTCGCCAAGAAGTTGAGCGTCACGCCGGAACTTCCCGCCGGCGACAACAGCGCCGCCACCGCGCAAGCCTGGCGCGACAGCCTGAACGCGCTGCCCAAGGGCGCCGGCTTCGACAAAGCCTACATCGATCACGAGGTGACGTACCACGAGGCAGTCCTGGCCACGGCCACGGCGGCGCTCGCGGCGGCGCAGAACCAGGAGCTCAAGGACCTCATCACCAAGGCGGCGCCGAACATCCAGGCGCATCTCGACAAGGCCAAGTCGATCCAGGCCTCGCTGGCGCCGAAGACACCCTGATCGACCACACCGACGTGGGTTTGTAGCTCGGAACGACAGCGCCCGGCCGAATTGGCCGGGCGTTGTTGCATGCGCCCGCCCCGAAGTTTCGCGTTGGCGCTCGGGGCTTGTCGTGTTTACACTTGTAGTCTCGCCACACCCGATGGTACGACGAAAGCCGCCTGGCCCCATTTCGTACGAGGCAACCGGGGCGGATCCAATGTTCGGGCTGCAGGCCGCTGCGTCACCAATCCCTTGCGCAGAGCGTCCTTCTTCCAGTTACAGCCACTTCACGTCATGTGTTGGTACCCGTCGCGGATGCATGCATCCGCAACTGTCCATATGAGGCACTGATGCTCGATCCGACGATGGACGTGCCGTCCCCACGCGTGGCGCTGTCCGTCATCATTCCCGTCTACAACGCCGCGGATCAGTTGCCCGCGACGTTCCGCGCGGTCGACGCCTTTGCGACGCGGTATCCCGGGTCCGTCGAAGTGGTGTTCGTGGACGATCAATCCCCAGACATCGAGACGCGAAGGCTGCTCGAGGAATTCGCCCGCGAACGCGCGTATGTGCGCGTGCTCCGCAACGCGCGCAATCGCGGCAAGGGCTACTCCGTCGCGCGCGGCATGCTCGCCGCACACGGAGCACATCGCGTCTTCACCGACGTCGACCTGGCGTATCCGCTGGACGAAGTGCACAAGATCATCCGCGAGCTCACGGCCGGCGCTGACGTGGCCATCGCGTGCCGCGTGCTGCCCGAGTCACGCTACCTCATGAGCCCGAGCTTCTTTCACTACCTCTATACTCGGCATCTGATGAGCCGAGGATTCAACCAGGTCGTGCAACGGTTCCTGCTCCCCGGCATTCTCGATACGCAGGCCGGCCTCAAGGGCTTCACCGCCGCCGCCGCGCAGCTCTGCTTTTCGCGCGCGACCATCCCCGGCTTCGGCTTCGACATCGAGTGCCTCTACGTCGCGCAACGTCATCGCCTGCAGATCAAGCAGACCGCCGTGAACTTTCGCTACGACGACGAACCCACCACCATGCGCTTTGCCAGCGACAGCCGGCGCATGTTCATCGACATCCTCCGCGTGCGCGCCAACGCATGGCGGGGCGAGTACGACACGCCGAACACCACGTTCGTCTTCCCCGCCGAAGACCAGTGGGCGGAGGGCGTGCACACGCCGCCGCACGGGGTGCCCGTCATGGTGGCGCGGTAGGCGCACGCGGCGGACGCCGCGCATGCAACCCCTCGCCATCCTCGTCATCAATGCCGACGACCTGGGCTTCGCGCCCGGCGTCAATCGCGGCATTCTCGAGGCGCACGCCGCCGGGACACTCTCATCGGCGTCGATGATGGTCACCGCGCCCGCGTTCGGCGAGGCCGCTGACCTCGCGCGCGACCACTCCCGTACGCTCGGCGTCGGGTTGCACTTGAACCTCATCGCGGGACGTCCGCTCTCCGCAGTGCCCACGCTCGCCGACCCGCGCACGGGCCTCTTCTATCGACTCGCCGAGTTGGCGCGCCGCGCGATGGCTGGGCGTGTCGACGCTGCCGACGTGCGACGCGAATGCGACGCGCAACTCGCCGCGCTCGCGCAGGCCGGCATCACGCCGACGCACCTGGACAGCCACCGCCATGCGCACGCGCTGCCGGCCATCCTTCCCGCCGTGCTCGCGAGCGCGCACTCGGCGGGTGTGCGCATCGTGCGGAGACCGCTGGACCACCCGTCGCTCAGTGATCCAATCGCCGCCGCGAAGATGCTCGTGCTGCATGCGGCGTGGCGCGCGGCGCTGCGCGGCGTGGATGTGGCCGGCCGCTCGCTGGTGGCGCGCTCACCGGCCTTTCGCGGCATCGCGCTCCAGGGCGCGCCCGACGTGGAGCTGCGCCTGCTGCATGTCCTCGACCACCTCCCGAGCGGCGCGACCGAGATCATGCTGCACCCCGGGTACGACGACGCCATCCTCGCCGCGCAGGATCCCTATCGGCACGAGCGCGAACGCGAGGTCGCGGCACTCTGCTCCGGCGCGGTTCGCGAGCGTCTCACGCGCGGGGACATCAAGCTCGTTCGCTTCGACGAAGTTTCCTGATCGGCGAGCGGAGAACGGCGAACGGGGAACGGAGAACGGCGAGCGGAGACCGGCGAGCGATTTGTCGTCCCGAGCGAAGTCGAGGGACCTGCTTTTGTCCCTCTGTCCGGATGCGGCAACAGCGCACCAGCAGGTC
>JANOIJ010000001.1:0-18939 GCA_031407575.1 Gemmatimonadaceae bacterium
CCCGAGCGTAGTCGAGGGACCTGCTTTTCTACGTCACCAGCATCTTCGCGTCAGTGTACTGCTTCCACTCGTCCTTCGCGAGAATCTCGTCGATGTGCTCGACCACACTGTCCACCTCGGCGTCACTCGTATAGAAATGCGGCGCCACGCGGATACCCGCGCCTGGCCGGTAGTCCACGATGACATCGCGCGCGAGCAGTGCCTGCGCGACCTCGCGCGAGTGCGGGACGTCGAATGCAATCGTTCCGCCTCGTCGCGATGCGTCGCGCGGCGCCGTCACCGGAAAACCGCGCGCGTCGGCAAGCGCGATGAGACGCGACGTCTGGCGCACGCTCTTCTCCCGGATGGCTGGCATGCCTGCGTCGCGCACCAGCTGCGGACCGACCGTCGCCGCGAAGAGCGCGGGAATCACCGGCGTGCCCGTGAGCCAGCGCCACGCGCCACCGGCGTAGTGCATCTCCGGTTCGAACGCGAACGGGTGCTCGTGCGCCTGCCACCCCGTGAGCGACGGTGCGATGCTCGGATCCAGCCGGGGCCGCGCCCAGAGAAAACAGCCGCCTGGCCCACCGCACAACCACTTGAGCACGCCGCCCGTGAGGAAGTCGGCGTCCATCGCGCGCACGTCTACCGGTACGATGCCCACCGAGTGGTAGGCGTCGAGCGACACGAGCGCTCCCATGCGATGCGCGTGCGCGCAGATGCGTGCCGCGTCCATCACGTACGCGGAGCGGAAGAGCACGTGCGAGATGGCGACGAGCCGCGTCCGCTCGTCGATGGCCGCCATCAACCGCTCCTCGTCGATCGAGACGCCGTCGTCCGACTGCACCACCACGATGCGGGCCCCAAGACGCGTGGCCAGCGCATCGTAGACATACCGCACCGACGGAAAATCCAGCTCCGTCATGACGATCGTATCGCGCCCGCCCGCCGTGTAATCGAGCGCCGAGAAGATCTGCGCCTGCGCGATGGACACGTTCGGCACCATGGCGACTTCGCCGACACCGGCGCCAATGAGCGGGGCAATCTCGTCGCCGACGTTGACGGGCATCTCCCACCAGCCCTGCGCCCACGCCCGCACGCCGCGCGTCGCCCACTGCTCGGCATACTCCGCCAGGCGCGCCGGCACCCCGCGCGGCATGGCACCCAGCGAGTTCGAGACGAGATAGGTCGTGCTGGCGAGAATCGGGAACTCGTCGCGGAAGCGCAGGAGCGGATCTGGTGTCATGCCACGCGTCTGATTGTGCGGGAACTGCGTGTGAACGGACGTTGAACGGTTCGGCCGCGGATTACCCGGACTCTGCCGATGACGGCGGATTGATCAACAGAACATCAAGAAGAATCTGAATCAACGTGTGCGAAGCTTTCGCGGAACCGGCAGTGATTTGTGGCCCACCGCGACGCAGTTGCACGCGGTCACTGCAGAGTCGCGAACTCGGCAACGCATACTCACCGCAGAGGTTCGCAGAGCTGTCAGCAACTGCAGAATTGTATTTGGGCTCTTCGGACTCTGTTGTGGGTCGCGTCGAGATGTGAAGTGATGCGAGTGTCGCGATGTTCTTGAACGACCAAGGGCGCGGACTTTGTTTGCGGACAACAGCCGATTCACTCCGTGCGCCTTCGTCCCTTCCATGCGCATCACCAACGACCTCTCGTTGACGCGGGCGGTCTGATCGAGATGCGCCGTTCGTCGCGTCGAGCGTTCAGTCGGCTCAGATCGGCCTGTTGTCGTCGTTCCCAGAGATGCGCCCCACCGTCCCTCGCGACAGAGCCGGCCCGACTGGCGCGGTGTTTCGCAGGTCGCGTCGAGAATCGATCGGGAACACCAAAGTCACAAGTCCTGTGATTGCCTACCCACAGGATTCCCTGAAGAGCCTGTATTTGTTCTTGCAATTCACGTGCAGTGAAGCGCCGCCGTCATCGGTGACTGGTCCCTTTCTCGTTTGGTTCCGCAGTCCTCTGCGACCCTCTGCTCCTCTGCGGTAAACCCGTAGTTGTAGTTGATTTCAAGACGCCACCCGCCGCGACGCCGCTGACACGAAGTAGAGAATCGTTGCGACCACCACGACCGTCAGCAACACACCCCATTCCTTCAACCTCACGCTCGAGAAGAGGAACAGGATCGCCATCGCGGCGAGCACCGGCACCATCGCTCCACCGGGCGCGCGGAACGAACCCGCCAGCCTTGGCGCACGTCGCAGCTTCCACGCTGCCGCCGCGCAGCCGAGATACACCAGCGCCACCGACACATTGGACAGGATCACCAGCGAATCGAAGCCACGCGTCATCGCGAGAATCCACGTGAGGACGCACTGCACGATGATCGCGATCCACGGCGTGTGGTGCACCGGATGCACCGACGCGAGTTGTCTTGGCAGCAAGCCGTCGCGCGCAAAGGCGAACAGCGCGCGCGGTACTGCGAGCGTCATCCCGCACAGGTAGCCGAACGCGGACACCAGGAACCCCGCGTTGATCAGCGCCGCGCCGCTTGGCCCCATCACCTTGCCCGCCGCGCTCGCGAGCGGCGTCGCATCACCGACGAGCGCCGGCCCGAGCAGACCCTGCGCCACGACCTGGAGCCCGATGTACAGCAGCGTGATGAGCCCCATCGCCAGGAAGACGGCGCGCGGTACCGTGCGCGCAGAGTCGCGCACCTCGCCACTCGGCACCAGCGCAGATTCCACCCCGGCAAACGCGAAGATCGCGAACACGGACGCCCTGGACAGGCTCGCTGCGGTCGGCGGCGCTTCCGTCCAACGCAGGTTGTCGCCATTCACGGCAAATAGCCCCACCACCAGCAGCAGCAGCAACGGCGCCAGCTTCGCGACGGTGAGTGTCGCGTTCAATCGAACGCCCTGTTTCACGCCGATGACGTTGATCCACGCGACGATCACGAAGATCGCCGCGAGAAAAACTCCGCGGCCCGGCAACGTCCCCACGAACGGGACGAGCCGTGCGGTGGCGTCGGCGAGCATGCCGGCGACGGCGGGCATCGCCGTACAACCCACGACCCACAGCATCACGCCGACGAGGAAACCCGCGTAGCGCCCGAACGTCACCTCCACGTACGCGTACGGTCCGCCCGTGAGCGAGATGCGGCTGCCTGCCTCCGCGATGCACAGCACGATCAGCAGCATCACGAAGGCGCACACGATGTACGCCAGCGGCGCAGCGGCGCCGAGCGCACCGGACACTTCCGGGCTCGCCGGCAGCCGGAAGATCCCGCCTCCCACTGTGACATTCACGATGCTTGCAGCCAGCCCCCACGTCCCGATGGCGCGTAGGAGCTTGCCGTCCCGGCTGGACGTGTCGGGCGATGGCGGGCCGGTCATGACGCGACGGCGGGCACAGGTGTGCCGAGCAGCGCCACAGCGAGGACGACAACACGGTGTGTCAGGGGCATCATAAGGTTCGAAACGATTGTCTGGGGATGGAACGGCCCGAAGTTCGCAAGAGCGCGGGGATAGAGTAGGTCTCGCGCCTCAACGGCGCTACCACGTACGACGTACGCCCACTATCCTCTTGGGCAACGCGTCTCAAACCCACGGATCATCAATGACCGCTATCTCGCGCAGCATCCGTTCGCTCGCCTTCGCGTCCGCTGCGGCACTCCTGCTTGCCGCTCCGCTCAGCGCACAGGAATTCACGGTTGCGACGCCTCCGGCAACGCCCGTGCCGCAGGTGGAACCAGCGCCGCCAGCCCCGGTTGGCCCAACCGTGAGCGCGGCATCTGTCGCTGTGCGACGTGCTCCGGCTGAGCTGCCGGTGCCTGCGCAGGCGGCCCCTGGTGGGCATGGCCGGGGCGCCGCGCTGATGATCGTCGGCGGCGCCGCCGTCCTCACCGGTATCGTGGTCGGCAACGATGCGGGCTACGCCATCTCGATTGCCGGCGCCGTGATCGGTCTCTACGGATTGTACCTGTACCTGCAGTAGCGCAAAACGCTGAAGGACGCGCGTCGGCGGCTGCCTCCGTATGTTGCGGGCACGCCGTTGCATCAGGCTCCGCTGAGCCCGCCGATTCCGCCCTTCATCCAGGTACCGACGTGAGCAGACGTATCGCCCTCGTACTCGGTGGCGGGGGGTTGAAGGGCTTCGCCCACATCGGCGTGCTGCGCGCGCTCGAGGAGCTCGGCATTGTGCCGGACATGTACGCCGGCACGAGCATTGGCGCGATGATCGCCGCCTCGTATCTCGGCGGCTCCAGCGTCAACGAGATGACGGCCCGCGCTGAAGGGCTCAGGCGAAAGGACCTCTTTCGCGTCAATCACTTCGGGATGCTGCTCGATCGCATGAAGGCGAGCTCTATCTATCTCGAGCAGCCGCTCCGCGAGCTGTGCATCCGCGCCATCCCCGATGTCGCGTTCAAGGACCTGCCCAAGCGCCTGCTCGTCAACACCGTGGATCCGGACCGCGGCGCTCGCGTCGTGTGGGGTCTGCCCGGACTCGATGACGCGAGCGTGCGCGATGCCGTCTACTGCTCGTGCGCCCTGCCCGGCTTCTTTCCGCCGGGCCATGTTGGCGACCGCACCTGCATCGACGGCGGCGTGGTGGACAACCTTCCCGTCTCCATCGCGGCCCAGTACGCGGACCTCATCATCGCCGTGGACGTCGGCAGTTCGGACGCCGTGCAGGAAGGGCGCGCTGACTCGCAGGGCTTCGCGACGCTTTACATGCGCGCCGCCACGATGATGATGCACGCGCTCCAGCACTTCCCACTCGAGCGCTGGCATGGCCCGCCCATGGTCCTCATCCGGCCCAAGGTGAACGACGCCAACTGGCTCAGCTTCAGCAACACCGAGCAGAACATCGCCGAGGGCTACAAGGCGGCACGGCTGGCGCTGGACCGGTTCGATTCGTACTGGGACAACCAGAGCTGCGTGTTTCCGCGACGCCGCGTACGTGTTGAAGTCGATCGTGACGCGTGCACGGGCTGCGGCACGTGCGTCTCCCTGGCACCGGCCGTGATGGGTATGGACTTGTCGGGCAAGGCGTTCGCGCGCACGACCATCGTGGAGTGGTCGCCCGCGGACGGCGGGTTCGTGCACGAGTGCCCCACACTCGCGATCACGGCGACGAACGTGGATCGCCGAGCGGCGCACCTGCAGTCGGAGGAACAGCACGACCCCACGCCGAGCGGCGCGGGCGGCTGATGTCGTCCCGAGTGTAACGAGGGACCTGTTTGTCTTTTTCAGCCCTTACGGTTCTTCAGCGGCGAAGTCGATGAAACCGCGTACCGGATCGGCGGCCAGCAGCACCACGCGCACCGCGTCGCCCACCGCGAGCCCGCGCCGTCCCCGCACGAGGCGCCCTTCCATCAGGTCCGGCTGGAGCGCGATCCACGTCGCCTTCGTCGACGCACCCGTCACCACCGCATCGAACGACTCCCCAATGCGGTCCCGCAACAGCGCCGCCGCCGCCCGCTTGCGCGCAAGCCGCTCGTCTTTCGCGGCGCTCACGCCACCGTCATACGCGAAGTCGATGAACCCGTGCACGCTATCCGTCGCCACCAGTGTGACGGGGACATGCATGCCCACCGTCAGCGTCTTGTGGCCGCGCACCACGCGCCCTTCCGCCAGGCCGTCGGCGAGCCGGACGTACGTTCCGCTCTCCGACACCCCGGTGACCTGCGCCTGGAACACGTCGCCGATGCGCGGCCGCATCCGGTCCGCCGCCGCCTTCTTGCGGCGACTGCGCTCCAGTTTCCGGGCGTTGTCGCTGCCCTCATGCGCGAAGTCGATGAAGCCCTTCTCGGCATCGGCGACCAGGAGGGTCAGGCGCACCGTGTCTCCCACGTCGAGACCGTGACCTCCGCGCACGATGCGGCCTTCCACCGGTGGGCTGAGCAATCGCGCGTACGTCCCCTTGGGCGACGCCGCCGTCACCACCGCAGCAAAGCGCTGACCCACGCGATCCGCGAGCAGCGACGCACCGGCGATCTTGCGCATGGTGCGCTCCACCTTGCGCGCCGCATCGCTGCGTTCCGTGCATCGCTGCGCAATCGCGGTGAGCTGCTCGTCGGTGTACGGTGGCTCACCGTGCGCGTGCGCCGCGCGGAGCATCCGCTGCGTCACGAGATCCGCGAAGCGCCGGTTGGGCGCCGTGGAGTGCACGTAGTCCGCGACCGCAAGCCCGAAGTGCCCCGCGTCGCGCCGGTCACCGAGTCGCCGCTCGAGCACGTACACACCGGGGCCGAGGAGCTTCACGACGGACAGCGAGAGATCCTGGAAGTGCTCGGGATCCGCTGTTCGGCGGCGCGCGAGGAACTCGCTCAACGCCACGCTGCTCGGCGCCTGTGGCAGCGTGTCGCCAACGTCGGCCGCGAGCGCCACGATGCGATCCCACCGCTTGGGCTCGCGCACCACGCGCCGGAGCGACGCTGAGCCCTTCGCGAGGAGGTACATCGCGACGGAGCGGTTGGCCGCGACCATGAAATCCTCGATGAGGTCGCGCGCACGGTTGCGCGTCGTCACGCGCAGGTCGATGACCTTCCCGTTCGCCACCACGGGTTGTGCCTCGACGCTCTCGAAGTTGAGCGCGCCGTTGCGCGTGCGGGCGAGGCGCAGGCGGCCGGCTACTTCATCCTGGAGCATTACCTGCGCGCGCAACACCGGCGAACGCGCGATGGCACCCGGTTCCGGGCCTCGTTCCTCGAGCCACGCACCAACCTCGTCGTACGTCAGCTTGGCGTGATTGTGCAGGAGCGCCCGATACACCTCGCACGCACTGAGCGCGCCGTCGGTGGCGACGTCGAACTGGATGACGACGGCGAGGCGATCCTCACCTTCGTTGAGCGAGCTGAGATCCGTGGAGAGCCGCTCCGGCAGCATCGGAAACACCGCCACGCCCGTGTAGACGGAGGTCGTATTCGCGGCGGCGTGCGCGTCGGCTGCGGAGCCCAGTGGCACGAGCGTGTCCACGTCCGCCACGCCGAGCAGCACGCGAATGGCACCGCTGGGCAAGCGCTCCGTCACTTCGACCTGGTCGAGGTCGCGCGACTCACGGTTGTCGATGGACGACCACATGAGCGCGCGCAGGTCGCGGACTCCGGCGGGGAGTGGATCGTCCGATGGATCGTCGGTGAGCGCCACTTCGCGCAGCACCGCGGCCGAGAACTCCGGCTCGAAGCCATTCGTCCGCATGGCGGCGACGGCCGCGGTGCGCAACAGCGTGTTCGATGGGACGGTCAAACGGCTACCTCTGAGGAGTGATCGCGCGCTGCGAGGTTGCCTGCGCGATGGCCTCCATCAGTCGCGATTTGCGGACCGGTCGTCAAGACCTGCACCAGCGGAGTTTCCTCGCTGGTGCAGGACCGTGCGACAGTGCCGCCCCCGTGTCGTTACGGCTTGTAGAAGCCGTCGCTCAGCGTCTTCAGGTACGCGACGAGCGCCTTCTCCTGGCCCGCCGTGAGGCCAAGGTTGCCCAGCTCATCGACGTTGACGTTCTCCGCCACTTCAGGCGCGGGCCAGCAGTTCACGCCGGACGACGGGTTGGGCGTCGACGCGCAGTCGGGCAGCACGTCGCGCGTGTTGTAAAAGTGAACGACCTCCTCGAGCGACTTGAACACGCCGTTGTGCATGAACGACTTCGCGCCGTTGCCGACGCGTCGGTCCAGGTTGCGAAGCGTCGGTACCTTCTGCGCTCCGTGACGCTCGGGAAGGTTGAACGCCCCGCCGAGCCCGAGATCACGGAACGACGCGTCGGCGAGCAGCGCGGGGTTCTTCGGATTGGGCGGCACGCCGATGTTGTCGTACGT
The DNA here is from genome assembly GCA_031407575.1 of Gemmatimonadaceae bacterium. Classification (GTDB taxonomy): domain Bacteria; phylum Gemmatimonadota; class Gemmatimonadetes; order Gemmatimonadales; family Gemmatimonadaceae; genus AG11. Next base: position 7,751 of record JANOIJ010000001.1, read on the forward strand.
GTAGTCCGTCATCAACGCGCCCACACCGGCGTTCGGATGACAGGCGGCGCACATGGCCTGCCCTTCGTACAGTTGGCGGCCGACCTCCTCCGTCTTCGAGAGCTTGTGCTTGCCGGCCAGGTAGGCATCGTACTTCGAGCTGAACGCGTTGACGCGCGGTGACGCCTCGAACGCGGCAATCGAGAGCGCAACGCGATCGAATTCCAGCGCGACGGTCGCGCGGCCCGCGGGCGCGAGCGGGATCGTGGAGCCTTCCGTCCTGCAGAGCGTATTGGTGTTCGCGGGCCATGTGATGGATTTGATGCGTTCGTCGAAGGCCCTTGTATAGTCCTTCAGGTACGGGGCCTTCGAGATGCGAAAGACGACGCACGCAATGTCCGGCAGCGCCTGCTCGACCGAACTCACGAACGGCGCCTGCGCCTGCTCGGCCGATGGACTGCCCAGTCGCGCCCCAGTCGCGCGGCCGTCCCAGAAATTTCCGCCGACGAAGGTGTCGTCGTTCGCGTCGTAGAAGAGCACGGGCGCCTGTGTCGCGTACGCGATGCTGGGCGTCTTGCGCGTCCCGAAGCGCGAGCTGACACTGCCGGCCAGGACGGCGCCGTTCGCGTTGACCGTGGTGTTCGACGACGTGAAGCCGAACGCCGCGTCATGGCAGGACGCGCACGACTGGTTCTCGTTCAGCGAGAGGCTCTTGTCCTCGAAGATCTTCGCGCCGGCGACTACCATCAGTGCCGCATCCCCAGCCGCGCTGCGCGCCGGCTCGAGGGACGATGCCGACATCGGCGTGCGCGTGGGCGCGGGCATGTCGCAGCCGGTGACCATGACGGCGACGGCGAACAGCCATGCGGCTGAGTGCCCGCGCTCAGCGCGCGGTTGGAACACATGCATCATTGTCGGAGACCGTGGTATGGAGGGAGACTGTTGTAGCTTCGACGCTACAGACCTTCGTCGGCCTGCCACACTTTCGCGGCGATTCGCGGGCTATTGTCGCCGGAATGCCGAATTTTTGGCCCTTTGTATCTGCGTAGGCGATTCCCATGCCGATCAGCTTGGGGTCAGAGTAGCGCGGGATTTTGATCCGACGTGCAGAGAAACCAAGAAGGACTCTGACCCCGACTCTGACCCCGACCCTTGACGCGTCACGCGAGCTGCGCGACGATCGATTCGTATGCGTCCACGGCGCGAACAAGGTCGTCGATCAACACGAATTCGTCGTCGCGATGCGCGACGTGAATCGAGCCCGGACCGTACAGGTACGGCGTCCCCCAGGACGGCATGGCGGGAATGTCCGTCGCGAACGCCACCACCGACGTCGCAAAACCAGCCAGCGTGCCGAGTCGCACGGCCGGCACCTCGATGCCCCGCTCGATGCGCGCGCGTCCGTGCGCCCAGTGCTCGAGCAGCGCCCATACCTCGTCCCCATCGGTCACCAGACGGGCCATCAAGCGCGCCTCAGCGCTCGGCGCCACCACGTTGTCCGCCACACCGCCGGACAGCCCGCCAATGTTGATCGTCGTGCTGCCAAGCAACGCGTCTGTCGGCAGCGTGAGCGCGTCGAGCTCTGCGAGCAGGTGTACGAGGTCGCGCGTCGCGGAGCGCCCGAGGTGTGGATACGCGGAGTGTGCGGCCTCGCCCGTGGTGGTGACCAGGACGCGCATGGCGCCTTTGGTGCCCAGCGCGAGCGTGCTCTCGGTCGGCTCGCCATTCACGAGCGCTCGACTCTGGAATCCCGTCCGCACCAGCCATTCGTTGGCCGCGTGCGCGCCGTCGTGTGTGGTCTCCTCGCCGACCACAAACAGCATCGCGATGGACCCGCCCGCGGCGCGGATGCGTTCCGCCGCGCACACCATCGCCGCGGCGATCCCCTTCGCGTCGCAGGCACCACGACCGAAAATGCGCGTCGCATCGCGCCGAGGAGGAATGAACGGCGGAACGGTGTCGAGGTGCGTGCTCAGCGTGACGTAGGGTCCGGCGCCGGCCGTCGCGAGCAGGTTGGACCGTCCGCCGGACACGGGGATGAGCGCGGTGCGCCAGCCACGGTCGTCCAGCGCGTCGCGAAAGGTGGCAACGAGCCCCTTCTCCGACCCACTCGTCGAGTCGGTGGACATGAGCCACTCGGTGAGCGCCGCAACATCCGCGACGTCGGCTGGAAAGGGATTGGGCACGCGTCAACATATGGTGTCGTCGTCAGCCGGGCGACGCGTTAGATTGTCCCCCAGCCTGCCGTCAGAGCCGTACGCTTCCGGCAGTGGCTCCGTTCTCCACAGCCGTTCCGGTCCGAACGTCCCCGGCGGCACCGCGAGACCCGCAATGACCTCACTCAACTCCTTCGCCAGCCGCGCGACGCTCGACGTCGCGGGCAAGTCGTACACGATCTACCGTCTCGACGCACTGAGCGCCGCATCCAACGGCAACAGCGACCGCCTCCCCTTCAGCCTCAAGATCCTCCTCGAGAACCTCCTCCGGAACGAGGACGGCGGCTTCGTCAAGAAGTCGGATATCGAGGCCATGGCCGCGTGGGACGTGAAGGCCCGCGTCGAGAAGGAGATCGCCTTCCGCACCGCGCGCGTGCTGCTCCAGGACTTCACCGGCGTGCCCGCCGTCGTGGACCTCGCGGCCATGCGCGACGCGCTCGCGAAGCTCGGCGGCAACCCGCAGCAGATCAATCCGCTCCAGCCGGTGGACTTGGTCATCGACCACTCCGTCCAGGTGGACGAGTACGGCACCGACGCCGCGTTCCTCATCAACACCGACCTCGAGTTCGAGCGCAACGTCGAGCGCTATGTGTTCCTCCGATGGGGACAGGACGCCTTCAAGAATTTTCGCGTCGTCCCGCCGGGCACGGGCATCTGCCACCAGGTGAACCTCGAGTATCTCGGCAAGACAGTGTTTGTGAACGCGGAGACGGGCGAGGCGTATTGCGACTCGCTCGTCGGCACGGATTCACACACGACGATGATCAATGGACTCGGCGTGCTGGGCTGGGGCGTCGGTGGCATCGAGGCGGAGGCCGCGATGCTCGGCCAGCCGGTGTCGATGCTCATCCCCGAGGTCGTGGGCTTCAAGCTGCACGGCAGGCTGCCTGCCGGCACCACGGCCACGGACCTCGTCCTCACCGTCACCGAGATGCTGCGCAAGAAGAAGGTGGTCGGGAAGTTCGTCGAATTTTACGGCAGCGGATTGAGTTCACTCAGCCTTGCTGATCGCGCGACCATCGCGAACATGGCGCCCGAGTACGGCGCGACGATGGGCTTCTTCCCCGTGGACGCGGAGACGCTCAACTACCTGCGCCTCAGCGGGCGTAGCGATGCGCACGTCGCACTGGTGGACGCGTACACCAGGGCGCAGGGTCTCTTCCGCACCGACGAGACTCCCGATCCCGCGTTCACTGACACGGTGGAGCTGGATCTCTCCACCGTAGAGCCGAGTCTCGCTGGGCCGCGCCGCCCGCAGGATCGCGTGCCGCTCAGCAAGGCGGCCGCGATGTACAAGGAGGCGCTCGCCATCGACAAGGCGAAGCTCGCGCACCCCATCTCCGCCACCGCGGAAACGCAGAAGAAGCCGGAAGCGACGAAGGTCGCGCCGGACGTGAAGGGCGCGGTGATCCGTCAGGACGACGAAGGCGGCGCACAGCAGCAGCACCCCGAGCACGACCACGAGGGCGTGGCGTGCACGTACAAGGGCGCAAACTTCGACCTCACGGACGGCGCCGTGGTGATCGCGGCGATCACGAGCTGCACCAACACGTCGAATCCGGGCGTGATGCTCGCGGCCGGCCTGCTGGCGAAGAACGCCGTCAACAAGGGCCTCGCGGTGAAGCCGTGGGTGAAGACGTCGCTCGCCCCAGGCTCGAAGGTCGTGACCGAGTACTTCGATGCCGCCGGCGTGACGCCATACCTCAACAAGCTCGGGTTCAACCTCGTCGGATACGGCTGCACCACGTGCATCGGCAACTCCGGCCCCGTGCCCGACGTCATCGCCAGCGCTATCGAGAGCGGCAAGCTGTTCGTCGCGAGCGTGCTCTCCGGCAATCGCAACTTCGAGGGCCGCGTCAATCCGCTCACGCGCTACAACTACCTGGCATCTCCGCCACTGGTGGTCGCGTACGCGCTCGCCGGCCGCATGGACCTCGACCTCACGCGAGAGCCCCTTGGCATCGGGAGCGACGGGCCCGTGTTCCTCCGCGACATCTGGCCCAGCGCGAAGGACGTCGCGGACGAGATCCTTCGCTCCGTGAAGCGCGAGCATTTCGTGCAGCAGTACGCTGACGTCTTCAAGGGCGACATGCACTGGCAGGGGCTCAACGTGCCCGCCGGTGAGACCTACGCCTGGCAGGACGACTCGACCTATGTGAAGAACCCGCCGTACTTCGACGGCATGACGATGACGGCGCCGGGCGTGAAGCCGGTCACGGGCGCGCGCGCCCTCGGCATGCTCGGCGATTCCATCACCACCGATCACATCTCGCCCGCGGGCAACATTCCGGCGATGAGCCCGGCCGGCAAGTGGCTACTCGACAACGGCGTGCAGCGGAAGGACTTCAATTCCTACGGGGCTCGCCGGGGCAACCACGAGGTGATGATGCGCGGCACGTTCGCCAACATCCGCCTTCGCAACGAGATGGTGCCGAGCACGGAAGGTGGGTGGACCACCACGGAGCCCGGTGGGACGCCGGAGTTCATCTACGATGTCGCAATGGAGTACGTGAAGGCGGGCACGCCGCTCGTCATCATCGCCGGCAAGGAGTACGGCACGGGTTCATCGCGCGATTGGGCCGCCAAGGGTACCATGCTGCTCGGCGTCCGCGCCGTCATCGCCGAGAGCTTCGAGCGGATCCACCGCTCGAACCTGGTGGGCATGGGCATCCTGCCACTCGAGTTCACGAGCGGCGAGACGCGCCAGTCGCTCGGCCTCACGGGTTTCGAGCACTACGACATCATCGGGCTCGACGCGTCGCTGTCGGCGAAGCGGCTGCTCACGGTCACGGCGACTGGCGCTGACGGGGTGGTCAAATCTTTCCACGTCTTGTGCCGCATCGACACGCCGGAGGAGCTGAACGACTACAAGCACGGCGGCATCCTGCCGTACGTGCTCCGCTCGCTCGCACGGAAGTAGGTCTTGTGTGCGGGCGTTGAGGGTGGTGCGAGTGCGAGTGGCTTCAGGTTTTTGAACAGCGACAACAGGCCGATTTGAACAGCGACAAGGAGCCGAAACTACGGAAGTGCGGGCGGTGTTCGTGTGGCAGGAAGTACAAGGACGACTGGACAATCGCCCGGTCTGGGATGCACGAGTGCGATCGGAGTAAGTCAGCGTGTTTCCGCTCCCGATCGGCCTGTTGTCGCTGTTCTAAACTCGCGCCCCACTCGCCTTTGAAGCGATCCCGACGCGCCCGCACCAGAAAACCGCCGCTGTTCCGTCGTATCGGCGGTTGTGTCTCGGTCCAGATCGGCCCGATCGGCGTGTTCAAGAAATCGGAAACCACTTTCACTTGCGCCACGCCCAACGCCTGCGCAACCAGAATCGCTCAGCCGCGCGGCGTGATGATCGGACTCGCCGGACCCTCGTCGAGCATCGTGTTGTGCCGCTTCGACGTCGCTGCCTCGATCTGTTCCAGCAGATCGCGCTCGATGGCGCGGACGTCCAGCGGCTGGAGCATGTGCGCCAGTTCCGGGTCGTCGCTCACGCGATGCCCGAGCCGAGTATAGAGCCCCGCGACGAGCTGGAGCGTCTTGGTGACCTCCTGCTCCACCCGCAGGCTCACTTGAAGCCCAAGCTCTTCGCGGAGCTCCGCGATCGCCGACTCGCGGTTCTGCGACATCAGCACGAAGATCGAGAGGAAGATCGCCTCGAGCGAGACGATCATCGTCATCAACCCGAATGGATACGGGTCCACGGGCTTGATGCCGAGCCGTCCGGTGTTCCACAGCAGCCAGACGGAGAATGCGACGAAATGGAGGACGAGAAACCACGTCGAACCGGCCATCTGGTTCATCCCATCCACGATGCGCTCGAGGCGCGTGCGATGCGCCGCGGTCTGCGCCTTGATGGCACCGAACGCCAGGTTCGCGACGTACCGACGCTTGCGGCGCTCCGGACTGCTCTCGAGCAGGTCCGAGGCAACGTCGTCCAGGGGTTTCTCGTCTTCCATTCGATCGCGCGGTGGCGAGAAGTGTGCCCTGCCAAGCCTGCTTCGCCAATCGAGCGCCGTGAACACACGAACGCCCGCACCGGTACAGCTGGTGCGGGCGAGCGTGTAGGGGGGACGGGGTGCTGCTTACGGCGTTCTCTGGACGTCCACAGTGTGCCCGATGATGCCGCCGAGAATTCCGCCGGCGGCGGCGCCGATCAAGCCGCCCTTCACCTTGTCGCGGCTCGTCGTGGCGCCGATGATGGCGCCGGCGGCCGCACCGATGGCCGCGTCACGCTTTGTGTTGCGCTTGATCTGCGGCTGCGCGGGCGGATAGTACGTCCCCTGCGAGGAGCCCGAAGAGCGCGAGGCTGTGGAACGAGACGCGGTGCGCCGAGCCGGCGCGCGATAGACCGGCGCTGGGCGATAGACGGCCTGCGGCGAAGCGCTGTACTGCAGCGGCATTCCGTTCGCACCATACTGCTGCTCGGTTGGCGACACGAACTGCTGCGGCTGGTAGGACTGCGCCTGGGCGGCCAACGCCAGGTCATTCTTCAGCGCGTCGTCGGGACGCGAGTCGGAGCCTCGGCTGCAGGCGCCCAGCACGGCGAGGGCGACAAGCGAGAGAGCTAAGTGACGTGTGCGCATATTGGCTTCTCCAGTGCGAAAGACATCGTGACGGGCTGGTATAAAGCAGGGAGCGGACCGCTAGTTAACTCGCTCTCGAGCGAGTTAACTGACCGAAGTCGTCCGAACGATGAGAGCGTGGCGTCCACTTTTTTGGAAGCGGACGGAACGTCTCGTCGCAGGATTGGCGATTGCGTACCCGGCCGGCGTCGCGCATTATGGGCCGACCGCACCGACACCATGGAGCAGACATGCGTTTTCAATCCTGGACCCGCGGCGCCGCAGTGCTGGCGCTCGTCCTCGCGGCGAGGTCCGCGCAGGCACAGCAGGCACCGGCCGCACCGGCCAATCCGTCGCCTGAGGTCGGCGCGATGGCGCCAGACTTCTCCGTGACCGGCGCCACCCGATATGGCGTCCTCCGTGATTCTGTCCGATTGTCGGACTACAAGGGCAAGACCGTCGTGCTGGCGTTCTTCTTCAAGGCGCGGACAAAGGGCTGAACGGTTCAAATGGAGGCGTACCGTGATCAGTACGCCAAGCTCTTCAACAATGGAAAGAACGTGGTCGTCCTGGGGATGAGCGTCGATGCGGATACTGCGCTCGCCTCGTGGGCCCGCGACCAGCAGACGCCTGTTCTGTACGGAAGCGACGTCGGGCAGAAGGTCGGCAAGTTGTACGGCTCCACCAGTGGCACCGTGGACAATCGGTCCCTGTTCGTCATCGATCCGGCCGGACGCATCGTCAAGCGCATGCAGCCATTCAACCAGCTGTCGCAGACGGCGTACGACGAACTCGAGGCAGCGGTGAAGGCGACACTCCCTGCACCCTGAGACTTCTGCATTCCCTAACGCGACAACTCGCGTGACGCGACCACACGCCGCTCACGGACGCACCATTCTCACCGAGTTGTACGATGCCGCTGTCGCCGGCGCCGCTCCTGGCCCCGTGACAGCGGCGGCGCTGCGAGACTTCAGCACGCGGCCCGGGCAGCGCATCTGGCTCTACGCACTTGGCAAGGCGGCGCATCCCATGGCGGCCGCCACCGTCGTCGCACTCCAGCGCGCGTTGCTGCCCATCGCCGGCGGCGTCATCGTCGCTCCCGAGCAGTCGCCGTCGCCGTACGCGACGCTCGTGTCGCTCGAGGGCAACCATCCGCTGCCAGGCCGGCACTCCTTTACGGCGGCGGCGCGCATTGGCGAGGTGGCGGTCGGCATGCGGAGCGACGACGTCGCCATCGTGCTGCTGAGCGGCGGCGCCACGAGCCTCATTGCCGCGCCACTCCGCGGCATGGCGGAATCCGACCTTGGCGAGCTGTTCGAGCTGTTGCTGGGCTCGGGCCTCGACATTCGCGCCATGAATGCAGTGCGCAAGCGCTTTACGCGGTGGGGTGCGGGACGTCTCGCGCTCGCGCTGGCACCCGCGCGCACCTGCGTGTACGTCGTGAGCGACGTCCTGGGCGACGACCCCGCCGACATCTGCTCCGGCCCATGCACGCCGGATCCCAATACGGTGCGTGATGTCGTCGCGCTGCTACAGAAGACGGCAATCCTTCCGAAACTCTCTGCGGCAATGCGCGACTATCTCACCAGCGTCTCGCGCGGCGTCGTTCCCGAGACGCCGAAGCAGACCCATCCGGCGTTTGCGCACGTGACCACGCGTGTCATCGCGAGCAACAAGCTCGCGCTCGACGCCGTCAGCGCGCACGCGGCATCCATCGACGTCGCCGTGGAGCGCGTCGCTGCACCGCTGCTCGGCGAGGCATCCGTGTGCGGCACCGCGATCGCCGACGCGCTGCTGCTCGCGGCACAACAGAACAAGCGCGGCTGCATGGTGTGGGGCGGCGAGACCACCGTGCAGCTCACCGCGAGTGCACCGCAATCCGCCGGCAAGGGGAGCGCGTCGACAGGCGCACTCAGGGGGCAGGACGCACCGCCGATTGGCGGGCGCTGCCAGGAGCTCGCACTCGCCGCCTCGCGACGACTCGCGCAGGGCGGCGACAACGCGTCGCGCATCACGATCCTCGCGGCGGGCACCGATGGACGCGACGGTGCCACGGACGCCGCGGGCGCATTCGCTGACGGTTCACTCTGGTCCGCCATCCGCGACGCCGGTCATGATCCGGAGCTCGCACTTCAGCGCCACGAGTCGTACGCCGCGCTCGGCGCCGTTGGGGCGTTGATCCCGCGCCGCTTTACCGGGACGAACGTGATGGATGTGGTGATAGGTCTCGTCGAGTAGAACGGCGAAGGGCGTGCTCGAACGGCGTGCTCGAACGGCGTGCTCGGACGGCGTGCTCGGACGGCGTGCTCGGACGGCGTGCTCGGACGGCGTGCTCGGACGGCGTGCTCGGATGGCGTGCTCGGATGGCGTGCTCGGACGGCGCTCACCGAACGGCGAGCGGCGAGCGGGCGGGAACGGCAACTGCGTGACGCCGATTTGTGCGCAGCGAGCACACGCTGTCATCCTGAGCAACCAGCGAAGGATCTGCACCTGCGGTTGCGCCGTGCTCCTGCCTCCGTCCGACTAGATTTCACGCCATGACCACTCGCCCGTTCACCGTCGGGATCATTCAGGATTCCGCGTCCGCCGACGCCAGGGCCACCGTATCGGCCAGCATCGCGCGCATTCGCCAGGCCGCAGCGATTGGCGCGCAGATCATCTGCCTCAAGGAGCTCTTCAACGCGCCCTACTTCTGCAAGTCGCAGAAGTCCGAGCGGTTCGATCTCGCCGAAGCGATTCCGGGCCCGACCACCGACGTGATGCAGAAGCTCGCCAAGGAGCTCGACGTCGTGCTCATCGTGCCGTTGTTCGAGAAGCAGGCACCCGGCGTCTACCGCAACTCTGCCGCGGTGATCGACGCCGACGGATCGCTCCTCGGCGTCTATCGCAAGATGCACATTCCGGACGACCCGCTGTTCAACGAGAAGTACTACTTCGCGCCGGGCGATGCCGTGCACGACGACCGCATCGACGCCATTGGACAGCTGGCTAAGCAGGCGAGCGGATTCCGCGTGTGGCACACCAAGTACGCGAAAATCGGCGTGCTGATCTGCTGGGACCAGTGGTACCCCGAGGCCGCGCGCATCACGAGCCTGCTCGGCGCGGACATTCTCTTCTACCCCACTGCCATCGGCTGGCACCCGGCGGAGAAGGCCGAGTTCGGCGGCGCGCAGGTGGACGCATGGCGTACCATCCAGCGCTCGCATGCCATCGCGAACGGCGTGTTCGTCGCGTCGCCCAATCGGATTGGCCACGAGAACGATGAGCCCGGGACACAGGGCATCGAGTTCTTCGGCAACTCCTTTATCGCGGATCCCTTCGGTCGCGTCCTCGCCGAAGCGGGTACGGACGAAGCGATCCTCGTCACCGAGTGCGATCCGAAGCTCATTGAGGATACGCGCCGCAACTGGCCGTTCCTTCGCGATCGGCGCATCGATGCCTACGCGCCGATTTTATCGCGCTTTCTCGGCGCGTGACGACGCTGAGCGCTCGCCAGTTGCCAGTCACCAGTCCACCTCCAGCTGATCAATGGCCGCGTATAGTTTTCCCGCCGAGTGGCACCCACACGAAGCGACGTGGATCGCCTGGCCGCATCACGAGCCTGACTGGCCCGGCAAGCTCGGCCCCATCCCGTGGGTGTACGCCGAGATCGCGCGCGTGCTCGCGCAGTACGAGCGTGTGGAGATCCTCTGTCACGACGACAGCGTGCGCGCCGCGGCGCAGGAGCATCTCGCCGCGCACGGCGTGACGGCGAACGTCCGCCTGCACGTCGTCCCGAACGATCGCGTCTGGCTGCGCGACTCCGCGCCAACCTTCGTGCACGACGAGGGTGGCCACGTGCAGTTGATGAACTGGCAGTTCAATGCGTGGGCGAAGTATCCGAACTTCGCGCGCGACGCCGAGGTCGGCAGTGCCATCGCGAAGATCACGGGCCTGCCGCGTCACGCGCCCGCACGCCTCAGCGATTCAGGTCGCCTCGTATTGGAAGGCGGCGGCATCGAGACCGATGGCGAAGGCTCGCTGCTCGTCACCGAGGAGTGGTTGCTCTCGGATGTGCAGGTCCGCAATCCGGGCATGTCGCGCGAGGACTACGAGAGTGCCTTCCGCCAGCACCTCGGCATTCGGCACACCATCTGGCTCGGCGAGGGCTGCGTGGGCGACGACACGCACGGCCACATCGACGACATCGCGCGGTTCGTGGCGCCCGGCATCATCATGCTCGCATACGAGGAAGACCCCGCCGACGACGAGAACCATCGCCGCTCCGCGGACAACATGCGCCGCCTCGAGCTCGCCGGCGCCGCGAAGGGCGCGATCAAGGTCATCACGCTTCCGTATCCGCGCGCCGTCACCATGCAGGGCGAGCGACTACCCGCCAGCTACGCGAACTTCTACATCGCGAATGGCGTCGTGCTCGTGCCCACGTTCAACGATC
>JANOIJ010000016.1:0-2693 GCA_031407575.1 Gemmatimonadaceae bacterium
CGGGTTCAGTGTCGGGGTCTGCGTCGGGGTCAGAGTCGGGGTCAGAGTCGGGGTCAGAGTCGGGGTCAGAGTCGGGGTCAGAGTCGGGGTCAGAGTCGGGGGTCAGGCTCATCCGTCGCGACTACGTGCCCTGACCGGCCTCGCGCTGCCAGGCAATCAAGTCGGCGGCCGTGTCCACATCGGAAAGCGGTGAGAGCTGCGCGACCTTCAACCGCGCGGCCGCCGCGCGCTCGAGCGTGACGGCCAGCGTGTTCGCGCTGCTCCACGGCACGTCGGAGAAGATCGCCCCGAACGGCCGCGACATGCCGATGAGGTAGTATCCGCCGTCCGTCGCCGGGCCGAGCACGACGTCGGCGTCATTGAGCGCGGCGAACGCGTCGCCAAGCACGCCACTGGTGAGCGACGGACAGTCCGTACCGATGACGACGACGCGTCCGGCGCCGTCGGCGAGCACACGAGCGATGGCGCCGAGCATGCGCTGGCCGAGATCGCCCTCGTCCTGCGCGATGTAGGCGTCAGCGCCACCGAGCCACGCGCGCACCGCGGGCTCGGCATCGCGCGGTGTGTAGGCGACCACCGCGTGGCAGTGCAGCGTGCGCCGCGCGTCAGATGCGTGTTCCCACGTGATGCGGCCGAGCTCCACGTACGCGGAGAGCGCGGCGGCGTCGCCGATCTCACTGGCGAGTCGCGTCTTCACGAGACCCAACTGCGGCGCGCGCGCGAACACGACGATCGCGTCGCGCGACTCGGCGGTTGTCATCCTGAGCCCTTCAACGACGTTCACCCTGAGCGAAGCCCGAAGGGCTCAGGGTTAAACTCCGCGCCTGCCCTGAGCGCAGTCGAAGGGAAGGATCTGCACGTTTGTCAGCGTGGCTCGGAACGACACGCCGCACTAGCGCAGCTGCGCCGGCGGCGATCCCTGCGCCGTTTGCCCCTCGGCGATCAATCCGGCGATCTGGTCCGCGAGAATTGCGCTCAGCCCATGCAGCTCCGACGACCGCCGCTGCGCCGTCCGCGTGTAGATCGACCTCGCGAGTGCGTACGCTCCCGTCAACACCGTCGCCGACGTGAGGAGCCCAAAAGCAACCGGCGCGTTCATCGCGCCCAGCGTGATGCCGAGACTGCCGAAGCCAAACCCGCATCCGCCGCCCCCCACGATGCCGCCGAATATGCTACCCGCGAACTGGTCGAGGCCCTCCTCGATGCGAATCTGCGTGCGACCGGCCGCCGCCGTGATGCTGATGTGCACCCGCCGCGATTTCTGATTGTTGTTGGCGGTCGTCCAGCTCAGCGACCGCCCGAGCGCCGTCGCCACGCCGACCTCGCCCATGCGCGCGCGAATCGTGTGCGCGACCACGTCGAAGTCGTTGGGCGACAGCTGCCCCTGAACGTCCACCTCATAGATGATCGACGTCGGCGCGCCCGCCAACCGTGACCCGGGTGGACTGAGGGAGCGAACCGTATGCATCACCGGCGATCCCCGCTGGCCGCGCGCGACTCCCGGAGTGTTGCGCATCAACATCGGCGGCAGCACCGCGTCCCTTGGCCGGAGTACCTCGTCGAGCGCGAGCGACACATACGGCGCCGAGATGCCGGCCTCCATCGCCGCGAGGCGCACGTGCTCGACGCGGAATCCCTCGGTGAGGCCGCGCGACACCGCGACGTGCGCGGCCGTCGGCGCGCGCGGCGCGTTGAGTGAACCCACGCCGGCCTGCAACTCCGCCGCCCGCTGCCAGACGCGCTCTGCGTCGCGACTGCTGAGCACGCGCTCGGGCAGCTCGGGCATGGGCGGCGCAATGGGTGCGGCCACGGCAAGCTCCAGCGCGCGCGCCAGTTCTTCGCCCGTGGCGTAACGGTCCTCGGGACGCTTGCGCAGGCAGCGGTCGACGATCGCGCACAGCGCCGCCGGCACGTTCGGCGCCACGGATGCGAGTGGCGGCGCGGGCTTGGTCGCATGCGCGACGATCACCGCCGGCGCGGGCCCGTCGAATGGCAGCCGGCCCGACAGCGCCTCGAACGCGACGACGCCAAGCGAATACAGATCACTCCGGCCGTCCACTTCACTCGCGGTCACCTGCTCTGGGCTCATGTAGCCCACGGTGCCCAGCACCTGTCCCGTGCGTGTGAGCGCGCCGGACTGCATCGCGTCCGCCAGCCGCGCGATCCCGAAGTCCGTCACCATCGCTCGACCCGTGAGGCGGTCCACGAGGATGTTCTCCGGCTTCACGTCGCGATGGATCACGCCGCGCGCGTGCGCGGCGCCGAGTGCCAGCGCGACGTCGCGGAGCAGGGGCGCGATGGTCTCTGGTGGGACGGCGTTACCGTCGCGCAGGCGCGCGGAGAGTGTCGCGCCGTCCACGAACGCCATCACGAGGAAGGTGACGCCCCCTCGCTCGTCGGCGGCGTAGATCGGCACGATGGACGGATGCGACAGCCGCGCCGCCGCGCGCGCCTCGCGCAGGAAGCGCTCGCGCACCGTGTCGCTGCTCACGAGATCGGGCAGCACCTTGATGGCGACGAGACGATCCAGTCGCGTGTCGCGCGCGGCGTACACGACGCCCATGCCGCCGCGCCCGATTTCCTGCAGCAACTCGTACGAGCCCGCGAGTGCGTCGACGAGAGCCGGTGGAAGTGTCAACTACGGCTTCCGCTTGCCGGTCGCCGAGACGTCGTCATCGTGGCTGCGAACGATG
>JANOIJ010000023.1:0-2787 GCA_031407575.1 Gemmatimonadaceae bacterium
GGCCCTGCGACTTACAGGTTTGAAAGTGTGAGTTATCGCGTCTGCCCCACACCGATGCGGTCGAGGAGCGCCTGGAACCGCGCGTCCGGCCGCAGCGAATCGTAGAGCGGACTGACGCCCAGGCAGATCAGCGCCGGCGTCCGGTTCTCGAAGGCGCGCTCGAGCCACTCGAGCGCGCGGTCGGCTTCGCCCAGTTGCGTGGCGATGTCGGCGAACCACAGCGACGACCCGTACTCGGTTCGCGCGCGGTCCATCAGCTCCTGCACGATCCGCTCGGCGTCGGCGCGGCGTCCCGCGGCCGCATACGCCGTCCCGAGCCCGGCCAGCGAGAAGCTCTGACGGTTGGTCAGCGCGACGGCGCGTTCCGCCGCTTCGACCGCTTCCCCGTGCCTCCCGGTGAGCGTGAGCAGGTGGCCGCGAATCCAGTTGGCCGTCGCAAACGCGGGGTCGAGTGCCAGGCAGCGCTCGCACTCCTCGAGCGCCTGCTCGTAGTGACGCGCGAACATCAGGTTCACCGCGCAGTAGGAGGCGACGAGGACCGATTCGGGTTCGAGGGCCCGCGCTCGCGCAATCGCCGCGAGGGCCTCGTCGACACGGTGCAGGTAGTTCAGGCAATAAGCGTAGATCGCGTGCACTTCGCCGGAGTTCGCGCCGAGCTCCAGCGCGCGCCGGTACTCGCGCTCGCCCCCCACGAGATCCCATTCGAAGGACACGCGGTAGGCCGCCATCGACCGGTGCGCTTCGGCCAGCGTCTCATCGAGCGCGACGGCGAGCTCGGCCGCCGGCCCCGCCTTGCTGGCCGCCTCCGTTGGCGTAATCAGCCCGTAGATCCCCATCACCCCGTACGAGTCGGCCAGCCCGGCGTAGGCGCGCGTGTACGAGGGATCCCGTTCGATGGCCTGCTCGAAGCACTCGACGGCCTTCCGGAGAAATCCTCCGCGGCGGGCCCAGTAATACCGCCCCTGGAGGTAGAGGTGGTAGGCGTCGAGATCGTCGGTGGGCCGTTTCACGAGCGGCACCTCGGCGTGGCCGCCGAGCTTCTCGGTCAGCTTGTCGACGATCGCGCGCGCGATCTCGTCCTGCACCGCGAAGACATCGTCGATCTCCCGATCGTAGCGATCGGACCAGAGATGGTAGCCGTCACTCGTGTTCACGAGCTGCGCCGTGATCCGCAGGCGATTCCCCGCCTTGCGGACGCTGCCCTCGAGCACGCTCTCCACCCGCAGCCGCGCGCCGATGTCGCCGACGTCCATCGCCTTGCCCTTGAACTGAAACGCCGACGTGCGCGACGCGACCCGGATGCCCGGCACGGTCGTCAGCACGTTGATGAGCTCTTCGGCCATCCCTTCGCAGAAGTAGTCCTGGTCCTTCTGCGGGCTCATGTCGAGGAACGCCAGCACGGCGATCGACGGCATCGACCTGGGCATGGCGGCGATCGGATGGGTGAGGCCGGAGTCCCGCGCGCGCGTGAGCGCACGCAGATCGTCCAGCACGTCGCGCGCCCGCTGGTAGCGCGCCACGACCGCCTTCTCGAGGCTGCGGGTGATGATCCGCTCGAGTTCGAGCGGGAGGCCCGGCGCGAGGCGGGCGACCGGCACCGGCGCGCGATTGAGAATCTTGTCGAAGATGACGGCGGTCGTCGCCCCCTCGAAGGCGCGGTGTCCGGTGGCCATCTCGTAGAGCACGGCGCCGAACGAGAACAGGTCGCTCCGCGCATCCAGCGCGTCGCCGCGCGATTGCTCGGGCGACATGTAGGCGACGGTGCCCAGCGTCGTCCCGGGACCGGTCACCGGCAAGGCCTGCGCTTCGGTCGTGAGGCTCGCGCCGGCCGTCGCGCCGTCGGCCGCGTCGACGCGGTGCGCGTCCATCTTGGCCACGCCGAAGTCGAGGATTTTCAGCTGGCCGCGCGACGTCACGAACAGGTTCGCCGGCTTGAGATCGCGATGCAGGATGCCGCTCGCGTGCGCCACCTCCAGCGCGTCGGCGATGTGGGTGGCCAGCTCGATGAGCTCGTCGATGGGGAGCGGCCGGCCGCCGATGCGGCGGTTCAGCGGTTCGCCGTCGAGGTACTCCATGACGAGGTAATCGATGCCCCGGTCGTGCCCGACGTCGTACAGGGTGCAAATGTGGGGATGGTTCAGCGCGGAGATCGCGCGAGCCTCGCGCTCGAATCGCTCACGCACCTCCAGCGTCCCGACCAGCGTCGGCGCGAGCACCTTGATCGCTACCGTGCGAGCGAGCCGTGTATCGCGCGCGCGATACACCTCGCCCATGCCGCCGGCGCCGATGGCGGAGATGATTTCGTACGGCCCGAGGCGAACGCCGGGCGATAAAGACATTCTGGAGTGCGCGGATTATAACGTCTCCAGTGGTCTGGTCAGCAGAATTTGCCACACGCCGGCCGCGCGTGCTGTTTTCCGGTCAGGAAGGCTCGAGATGCCGGTGGCATGACGCGTGCTGACGACGATACAATCGGGCTGGGATGGGTCCAGCCTGGCAACATCGATGGACCACAGCGATGCCAACCTTGGACGAACGCGTGGCCTATCTTGAGGGGCGCCTCGAGGAACACTCGGGGACCGTCGCGGCACTGCGAGGCGACATCGGAGAACTACGCAGACAGCTGGAGTCCGTGGATCAGAAATTCGATCGCCACTTTCACGCCTTGGACGTCAAGATTGACAGTATCAGCGTCCGACTCGATTCGAGAATCGACGCGCTCGATACCAAGGCGTCGCGCCACTTCACCTGGCTGGTGGGAATTCAGGTAGCGGTGCTCATCGCGAT
>JANOIJ010000138.1:0-4675 GCA_031407575.1 Gemmatimonadaceae bacterium
AGATGTGCGTGAGGCCGAGGAAGTTAAAGGTCTCTGGTGTTCCGACCTGCCCACGTTCCCGTCGCCTGAGGAGAGCGAATTTCCCAAAGGCGATGAGGCGTGTCTTGGTCGGGTGCAGTTCCAGTCGAAACGTCGCCAATCGCTCGCGCAGTTCCTCCTGGAACCGTTCGGCATCGGAACGGTGCTCAAATCCAATGATGAAGTCATCGGCATAGCCGCACGACGATGACGTCCCCGCGCGCCTGTGAGGTTCTCCACCGCTGGACCCACAGGTCGAGGGCGTAGTGCAAATAGAGATTCGCCAGCAGGGGCGAGACCACGCCCCGTACGCAAAAGGTAACTTCGGTTGGCTCCGGGGTCATCAGAGCCGCCCAACGGCGGTGGACTGCTCCCGCTCGGCGGTCCCGAAGGCACGGGGAGGCAGTGGCGGATCACGATTGTGTCATCGCCGACGAGCACCTCCTTGACGACCAGGCGCACGATACGTTGGCGCTCGAGGATGTCCAATGTGTTGGCGGCCACGCGCAGCCGCGCCAGGAACGCCGAAAGCGTCTCCGCCAAACGCAGGTACGCCGCGCGATCACGGGTCTGTTCGGCGATCGCGTCCCGCTCGCTGCGCAGCGTCTGTTCGCGCTGGCGCAGGGGCGGCATGCGCTCCCGGAGCTGCTCGATCGACAGGAGTTCCTCCTGATAGGCGGTGAGCAGCCGCTCGATGCCCTTGCCTACGCGCACCAGCTCCCGCTGCATCGTCTGTTCACGGTGTTTCGTCGGGTCGGCCGCGCGCGCGGCCGCGAGCCGGCGATCAAGCTCCTGTTCGATCAACGCAGGATCCTCGAGGAGCCGCATCACTTCGGTCCACACGATCTGATCCAGCAGGTCCTGCCGCACGGGTCGGGTATCGCACCGTGGCCCGCCGAGGTGCCGCCACGCATCCGAGCCGAGGCAGCGATAGTAATGGATCGTGCGAGCGCTCGAGCGGGTCGAGGTGCGCGACAGCGCATACCCGCACTTGCGGCAGCTCACCAAGCCTTGCACGACGCTGGGCTCGATCGTGCGGCGTCGCGCACGCACTTTGTTCTCGTGCAGCAGCTCCTGCGCGCGCGTAAAGGTGTCCTCGGCGATGAGCGCCGGCACCGGTATCTCGATCCATTCCTCGCGCGGCCGCTCGTGGTTGGCACTGTTGCGGGTCGTCATCCCGCCGCGCATCCGCAAGGCGCGTGTCACGCGCTGGCGCGGGGCCACACGGGTCTTGCCGAAACACGCCGTGCCGCGGTACGCGGGGTTGCGCAGCATCGCCCAGACCATCGAGCGCTCCCAGCGCGCGTTGGGCTTGCGCGTCGTCACCCCTTGATCATTGAGCTCGCGGGTCACAGCGCCGATGCTCAGGCCCGCCACCGTGTAGCGCTCATAGACATCCCGCACCACACGCGCTTCCGCCTCGATCACTGCGTACGCGGCGGGGGCCTCATCACTCTTGCGGATGTAGCGATAGCCATACGGGGCGCCACTCAGCACGCTGATCTCACCCGCGCGTGCGCGGTGCCGCTTTCCGCGTCGCGAGCGCTCGAGGATTTGTGCCCGTTCGTATTCGGCGATCATGCCCTGAAACTGCACGAGGAGCTGATCTTCGGCGGTGGCGCTCTGGGGCGTCTTGAGAAAACGCGTCTCGACACCCTGGCGCGCGAGCTCTTCGATCAACAGGATCTGGTAGGCATACGTGCGGCTCAAGCGATCAGGCGCGTAAATGAGCACGGCCTGGATTTGCCCTTCGGCCGCCAGGTCGCGCACGCGCTCGAGGCCCGGCCGCTCGAGCGTCGCCCCGCTATAGCCGTCGTCTTCGAAGATCCAGGCCGTCGGCACCTCCAGATCGAGGGTCTTCGCCCACTCGACCAACGCCGTCGTCTGACTCCCGATCGTGTGCGCCTCGCGCTGCTGCTCCGAGGAGACCCGGGCGTAGATCGCGGCCATCTGCATGCGCATCCTCCTCTACGTGAGCCTCGATCGATCGCACGCGGGCCGGCACCAGGATTTCATACGCGTGGGCGAGCTTGCTGGCTCGGAGTCGATCAAACGCATAGTCGTGCTGAACCTGCCGCCCGCGATCTCGTGCCGGCCTCTCAGCCACGTCGGCGTACGGCGCCGAGAAACGCTGTCAGCGCCTGGGTGACAATCTGCCCAAGAGTGATCCCACTGCGCCGAGCGTACGCGCGCAGTGCGCGGACCGTGCTCACCGGAAGCTTGAACGTGACGGCGACCATCGGCTCCACGGCGGGAACGGGCGCGCTCAGGGTGGCGGCTTGTTCGAGGTAGCGATAGGCTTGCCGTCGTGACAGCGCATACTCGCGCGCGAGTTCCTGAGCGGCCTCGGCTAACTCCGTCTGCTGCGCCAGCAGGCGGTAGGCAGCGTTCAACAGCCGTGACTTGTCCACCTTGGTCGCTCGGCTCATGCGCCATAAATATATTACCTTTTACGACGCAAATCAAGGACGCCTTGCACCCGCCAACCCGCGATCACACGCTCGAACTGAAAGTTACCTTTTGCGTACGGGGCGTGATCTCGCCGCTGCTGGCGAACATCTACCTCCACGATTTCGACCGTGCCTTCCACGGTCCCGACGGCCCGGCCCGGTTTGCCAATGCGCGACTGGTCCGATACGCCGACGACTTTGTGGTGTTGGCGCGGTATCTGGGGCCACGGATTACGCAGTGGCTTGAACGCACGCTCGAACAGGACCTCCGACTGACCGTGAACCGGACCAAAACACGGGTGGTCGCCGTGAGCGCGCCGAAGCAGAGCCTGGACTTCCTGGGCTTCACGCTTCGGTATCATCGAGACCGGTTCGGACGGGCCCATCGCTATCTGGCGGTGGGACCATCGAAGCGGGCGCAAGCGCGGGTGCGGGACAAGGTGCGCGGGCTGACGTCGGCGAGTGCGAAACGCTCGCTCCCTGACACCATCGCCGGAGTCAACCAACTCCTGCGCGGCTGGAAGGGATACTTCGCGTACGGCCACCCGCGTCCCGCGTTTCGCACGCTCAACCACTTCGTGCGCGGGCGATTCCGGTGCTTTCTGCGGAATCGGAGCCAACGGCGCAGCCGTCCGTTTCGACAGGGTGAGAGTCTCTATGCGGGTCTGCAACGCTATGGGCTCCAGTACCTGTGACCGGCGGCCGTCAACTGCTTGTGCGTGCCCTGCGACGACGCGTGTCGGTGAGCCGGATGCTGGAAATCTGCATGTCCGGTTCGAAGAGGGGGAGCGGCTCATCCCCGCTCCCTACTCGACTGTTGAATTTCCGTTGCCTGCGCCGCGCCACTAGCCTCCTCGAATGAACTCAGCGGCGCGCTCCCCGATCATCACGCACGTCCCGTGCGTCGCCGCGCTGACCACCGTCGGCATCACCGAGGCGTCCGCAATCCGCAGGCCGGCGACTCCGCGCACCCGCAGCTGCGGGTCGACCACCGCGTCGTCGTCCGTTCCCATGCGGCAGGTGCCGGCCGGGTGATAGATCGTGTCCGCTGCGCGGCGGGCGAACTCGACGATCGCGCCGCGGCTGACCGAGGCCGGGCCGGGCTCGACTTCGTCGCCGCGCAACGCTTCGTAGGCCGGCGTCGCGCCAAACATCCGCGCCAGGCGCACCCCTTCGACCAGCGCCGCGACGTCACGCTCGTCCTGCAGGTAATTACCGCGGATGATCGGTGCGTGCGTGGGATCGGCCGACCGCAGGCGCACCTCGCCGCGGCTGCGGGGACGCACGAGCGAGACGGTGATGGTGACGAAGCGATCCGGCTGCTCCAGCCCGCGCCCGACGTAGAACTGCAGGTCCGGTGGAGTCGTGATGCCGCCGGCGTTTGGGTCCGATCGCACGAACATGCCGGCAGTCACCGTCGAGGGCGGCAGCACCGTGCGGCCATCCCAGCGGATCGACAACTTCAGATGATCCTGGAGGTTCGAGCCGACGCCGCGATGATCGATGACGACGGGCACGCCGGCCGTGCGCAAGTGATCGGCGGGGCCAATGCCGGAGAGCATCAGCAGCTTCGGCGTATCGATGACGCCGCCGCACAGCACCACCTCGCGTGTCGCGCGCGCCTGTTGGCGCCGGCCGACGCGCGCGTACTCGATTCCCACCACTCGCGCGCGTTCGATGACGAGGCGCGTGGCCTGCGCCTGCGTCACCAGCTGCAGGTTGGGGCGGCCGAGCACCGGCACGAGGAACGCTTCCGCCGCACTGTGACGCCGGCCGTCCTTGATGTTCTTCTGGTAGTAGCCGGCGCCATTCTCCGGCTCAGGCTGATGGAAGTCCCACGCGGGATCCGCCTTGTAGCCGGTGGCGCGCGCCGCCGCGAGGAACGCCGCGTGACCGGCGTGCGGATCGAGACCGTCTGCGACGTGCAGCGGTCCACCCGTACCGCGATACGCCGACGCTCCGCGCGAGTTGTTTTCGAGATGCTTGAACGCCGGCAGCACGTCGTCATATCCCCAACCCGTGTTGCCGGCCCGGCGCCAGCCGTCGAAGTCATGACGATGGCCGCGATTGAATGTCATGGCGTTCATCGCGCTCGATCCGCCAGTGACCTTGCCGCGCGGGAAGGCGATCCGCCGCCCGTTCATGCCGGCTTCAGGCTCCGTCGCGTACCCCCAGTCGAATGGCGACCCGATCAGCGTCACCCACCG
>JANOIJ010000029.1:0-11021 GCA_031407575.1 Gemmatimonadaceae bacterium
CGTGACGCTGGGCCGCATTCGGCAGGCGCGGTGGGTTGCGTTCGCCTCAGCGCCCCACAACCCCCCCGCCGCCCCGCGCGAGCTCGGCGCCGAGACCCTCGCGTGCGAGTTGCTCGTCGTCCACCACGATCGCGCGCATCGTCGTCATGCGCGGTACGGCAGCACGATGTGCGCGGACGCGCCGCCGCCCGGCCGCGTCTCCAGCGACAGTTCGGCGCGGCCGCCGTAGATCGTCGCAAGCCGCGCGCGCGTGTTTGCGAGCCCGATGCCGTTGCCCGACGTCACCAACGCAATGCCATGCGGACCCGGACCGTCGTCATCCACCATCACGTGGAGCCTGTCGTCGACACGATGGGCCTTGATCGCCACTTTGCCGGCGCCGATGCGCGCACCAACGCCGTGTTGCACCGCATTCTCCACGAGGGGCTGGAGCAGCAGGTGCGGCACGAGCGCGGCGCGCGCGTCCGGGCTTGCGTCCGTGGACGCGCGCAACCGGTCCGGAAACCGCTCGCGCTCGATGGCGAGGTACGACTCGGCGAATGAGATCTCGTCGCCGAGCCGCACGAGGTCGTCGCTGGCGGGCGACGCGCGCCGATCGCCCGCAAGATCGTCGTCCGCGCCGCGCAGCACATAGCGAAGCAACTCCGCCAGACGCGAAAGGACGTTCGCCGCCTTCTCCGCATCGCCGCGCCGAACGAGCACTGTTGCCGCATTGAGTGCGTTGAACAGGAAGTGCGGCCGAAGCTGCGCGCGAAGTGACGCGAGTCGAGTGGTAGCCAACTCTCCACGCACTGCCGCCTCGCGCGACGCCGCCGCACGCGCTCTGCGGCTCGCGTTGGACGCATGTCCGAGGCCGATGATGAGGCAGTAGGTGAGCGCGTCGAGCGGCAACACCGCCGCAAGCGCCCACAGCACCGCGTCGCGAGTACCCCCCGGACCGAGCGGTACCATGAGGCCGCGCGTCAGCAGCGGCAGCACGAGCGCATGCGTTGCCGCGATGCACGCGATGATCGCGCCGTGCATCACCAGCTCGCCGGGCGACACACCGACGCCGTCCTCGCGGCGCATGCGTCGCCAGGCGCGCAGCAGGAAGGGCGCGGCCATGGCCCACGCGACGAACGAGACCACCTGCCACCACGTGGTCACCCACCATGCGAGCGGTTGCTCGCGCGCGACGGACGTCGCGTAAACCGGCACCGCACCCACCAGCGCGCAGCCCAGCAATGCGCCGCCAACGAGGTACGCGGGCTCTGCGGGACGCTCGTGCCACGGCCGCGCGAACGACGTCGCCGTCGCGCCGCCCTTCTCGATGATCTCGGCCGTGGGCAGCGCGCCTGCGGTGGAGCGAATGAGCGTGCTGATTGCCCGCCCTGCGTATGCCGCGAGCAGTGCGGGCACGAACGCGAGGAGCGTGACCCACCGCGGATCTCCAATGTCGGTGCCGATCAGGGAGACGTATGCCGCGAGTGGCGGCCCAAGCGTCGCGGCGGCGGCGATGATCCACGCCGGCGCGCGCGAGCCGAGCGCGACGATGAACGCCGCGAGCATGAGGAGCAGCAGCGGGCCCTGGAACTCTGTGGCGCCAAGGTCGATCCATCCGACGACGAGGCCCAGGCACAACGCGGAGAATGCGGCAAGCTTCCATGGAGGCGTCATGCATTGACGTTACGCTCGCGTCCTCCTCGCCGACACGGCAACGCAACGAGCTGCGCGCTCGGTGCAACGAACTCGCGCGGTGAACGGTGAACGGCGAACGGCGAGCGGCGAGCGGCGCTGCGAACGGCGACTTCCGCGCGCAGGATATCGATCGCCCGTGCGTCGATCCGGCACTTCCTTGTTCAGGGCGGGCGAGGGTATCATCATGTCGCCATGGGCACCTTCCGGATATCCATCGAAATCGAGAGCGCCGAACACCGCGGCGCTCGGCGCACGCTCACGGGTGTGCTCGTGGACACGGGCGCAGAGCTGTCGTGGGTGCCGGCGGCCGTGCTGGAGTCACTGGGTGTCGCTCGCGACAAGCGCTTGCGATTTCGACAGGCGAACGGCACCGTGCTCGAGCGGTGGATTGGCTTCGCCGTCGTCCATGCCGGCGGAACACGGACTGTCGACGAAGTGGTGTTTGGCGAACCGGGAGACATGCTGCTTCTCGGCGCCCGCTCGCTGGAGGGGCTCAACCTGCGGGTTGATCCGGTGCTCAAGCAGCTCGTGGACGCAGGGCCGGCGCCAGCAGCGAGCGCGGCGGCCGCCTGAGACGCGTCGAAGGCGCTCGCCGGTCTACGCCCACCGATCGAACCGCCCGCTGAGAACCACGAGCCTTGCGCTGCCAGTAGCTGCGAGCTCTCGCTCCAGCTCCAGCTCTGGCTCTCGGTTACTGACAAGCTCAAAGCTCGTTGTTCATGAGTCCCATCACATCCGCGACGATCTCGTACGATCGCACACGCGCCGCGTGATCGTGGATGTTCGCCGTCACGATCACCTCATCCGCGCTCGTCTCGGCGATGAACCTGTGGAGGCCAGCGCGCACCGTGTCCGGTCCCCCAACAATGGCAAGCCGCAACACATGTTCGAGCCCCAGTTGCTCCTGCGGTGACATGCGCTCGCTGATGTCGTCCACCGGCGGCTGAAGTTGAATCGATTGGCCGCGCCGCAACGCGATGAACTGCTGCTGCAGTGACGTGAACAGCCGTCGCGCCTGTGCATCGGTCTCGGCGGCTATGACGCTGACGCCCACCATCGCGTTCGGACGCTGGAGGCGCTCCGATGGCTCGAAGCGCGAGCGGTAGAGCGCGAGAGCGGGCATGAGTTGATCGGGCGCGAAGTGCGACGCGAAGGCGAAGGGCAGGCCAAGCGCCGCAGCGAGTTGCGCGCTGAACGTGCTGGAGCCAAGCAGCCACACGGGCACGCGCAGGCCGGCCCCGGGCACGGCACGCACCGCCTGTCCGTCAACGGCGGGCTCGAAGTAGTGCAGCAGCTCGACGACGTCCTGCGGAAAGCCGTCCGCGCTGTGAGAGTCGCGACGCAAGGCGCGCATGGTGCGCTCGTCCGTACCGGGCGCGCGCCCGAGTCCCAGATCGATGCGACCAGGGTGGAGCGACGCGAGCGTCCCGAACTGCTCCGCGATGACCAGCGGCGCGTGGTTGGGCAGCATGATGCCGCCCGCGCCAACACGAATGCGGGATGTCCCAGCGGCAACATGCCCAATGACCACGGCGGTGGCCGCACTCGCGATGCCGGACATGTTGTGATGCTCCGCCAGCCAGTACCGGTTGTAGCCGAGACGCTCCGCGTTGCGCGCGAGGTCGAGCGTGTTGCGGAACGCCATCGACGCGTCGCCACCCGCACTGATCGGCGAGAGGTCGAGTACGGACAGGGGGATCATGGTCATTTTGTCGTCCCGACAGGAGCGCAGCGACCGAGGGACCTGCTTGTCTGTTCCGCTGTTGCCAATGCCATTCTTGCGATCAGGTCCCTCGGTCGCGGCTTCGCCGCTTCTGTCGAGACGACACGTTCACTCATGCCGAATCGCATCGATTGGACTGAGGCGCGACGCCATCAACGCCGGGTACAGCCCGAACGCCAGGCCCACCACCACCGTCGCCGCAACGGCCACCACCAGCGTGCTCGGCGAGACACCCGCATAGATCTGCGCCTTGGTGTTGGCGCGCAGAATCGCCGTGATGCCGTACGACCCCACCAGGCCGAGGACGATGCCCGCCACGCTCCCCACGCTCGAAATCGTCACCGACTCCGCGAGGAACTGCGCTAGGATGTGCCCGCGCTCCGCGCCCACCGCACGACGAACGCCAATCTCGCGCGTCCGTTCGGCCACGGCGGCCAGGAGCACGTTCATCACGCCGATACCGCCCACCAGCAGCGAGATGCCCGTGATCGCGCCCATGAACAGCTTGAAGAGCCGCATGCCCTGCTGCACCTGCGCCACGCGGTCCGCACGATTCGAGATGGTCGCGCGCTCCTTCCAGCCCGCGCCGTAACGGCTCGCCAGCCAGCGCTCCACCGCCTGTCGCGTGGTGCCCACGTCGTCGAACGTCGCGGCACGCACGAGCATCGTTGGCAGCGAGGCGCGGCCCGCCGCGCTGATTGCCGCGCGCGCGACGGCGGGCGGCAACACCGCAGAGAGCGTGCGGTCGGTCTGCGAGCCGCCAAGAATGCCGAGCACAAGAACGCGCTCGCCGCCAAGCATGATGGAATCACCGACTGCCACCGGCGTGGCGCCAGGAACTGCAAGATCGCGCGACGCCTTCCGCGAGATCAGCGCGACACGGGCGTCGCGCTCGGCGTCGGTGAAGAGACGGCCCGTCGCGACGGTCACGTTCTGCACCGTGAAGAGCGCTGGCGAGGTGCCGAGCACCTGCACGGCCCGCGGCTGCGTGCCCGCGAGCCCCAGCGCCACACCGCTATCCGTGAGGCCGACATCTGTCTGCGTGGCGATCCCCGTCCGCAGGGCATCCGCGTCCGTGCTGGTGAAGCCAATGGTATCGAGGCGCGGAAAAGTCATGCCGTCCACCGTGCGCGTCGTGCGCGGTGAAACGCTCATCACCTGCAGGTCGGTGGTCTCGCCGATCTGGTCGCGCATGAATTGCTGCATGCCGTCGCCGAGCGACAACACCGCAACCAGCGAGGCGACACCGATCACGATGCCGAGTGTCGACAGGAATGTTCGAAGGGGATTCCCCGTGAGCGTCTCGACGCTGACGCGGAACGAGGAGAGCAGGGTATTCAACGCGGACTCCGGCGTCGGACGGTGGGTGTCGTGGGACGTACGCCACCACGCGCGGACAGTTTCGTCGACGCTGAGTTCTCGATTTCGCGTCCTCGCGTGTGCGTCGACATCCCGCCCATACCCGCGGCGCGGGCCAGTCCCGGTCGCCAACTATCAGTCCAGATCGGCGAAGGGCGTACTGAAACTGGAAACTGGCAACTGGTGACTGGTGACTGAGCGGGTGCCCGTTTCGGCGACGCTACGCGTCCACCTCCACTTGGTGGCTCGGCCGATCGTGAATGGGGCCGCGCCGCTCGCGCAGCATCCCGCCCTCGCGTCCCGCGTGCACCGCCGCGATCTCGGCCACAATGGAGAGCGCGATCTCCTCCGGCGTTTCAGCGCCGAGATCGAGGCCCACGGGAGCGTGAATCACCGTCGGCAGCGCGCCGGTCTCCGGTGCACGATGGCCAAGCAGCTCGATCGTCCGCCTGCGCGGACCCAGGACGCCGACATAGCCCACGCCCGCCTCGAGCATCGCATGCAGGTACGCACGATCGTACGGCGCCGAGTGCGCCATGACCACCGCAACGGTGCGCGCGTCCAGTGTGATGCGCGTCGCGAGCACTCCGTCGCCCTCCTCCTGCGTGAGGTTGGCGCACACGAGCGCATCGGCATCGGGAAAGCGGGCGGCCGTTGCAAAGCTCGCGCGATGATCGACCACCGTGACGTTCCACCCCATGAGCTTGGCCAGGCGAACCAGCGGCATCGCGTCGGTGCCGGCGCCGCAGACGACGAGCGGAATGGAGGGTCGCACGACCTCGCGCGCGGCCTGCTGGGCGAGGAGCGTGGCGTCGCCCTCGATGAGGTTCTCGCGCGAGTCGGTCACAGCGCGCGTGCCCAGCGGTGGCCCGATCGGATCCTTGCCCAGCGAGGTGAGCACCGTGACGGGATCTCGTTGCCCGCGAAGACGCCCGTAGAAGGCGATCGCCTCGTTGAGCGAATCGTTGGCGAGTGGCTCGAGCAGGACATCGATGAGTCCCTGGCAGCCGAGGCCGAGGCCTAGCACGACGTCATCGGAAACGCGGGTGTCGTAGCGCGCCAGTTCCGGTCGTCCCGCGGCGAGTACCCCCGGCGAGCGGGCCACGATGTCCGCCTCGAGGCAGCCCCCGCTCACGGCGCCGATCGTCTCACCGCTCGCGGTGACGATCATTCGCGCTCCTGCGCCCCGGTACACAGAGCCTTCCACTCCCAGCACGGTCGCCAGCACTACCGGCTCTCGTCGCGCGGCTGCGTTGGCAAGGCCGCCGTGTATTCGGTCCAACTCCCGCATATCGATATCTCCTGATTCGAGCCCCTCGCGGAGATACTATCGACGCGCCGGATGCTCTGACAGGACGTTCTCGCTCCCGCGCCGCGATTGTCGCGGAGGGAGCGGCGCTTTCTTACATGCCGCCCGTGATCGTGAACGTCACCGTGCGGGACCCTGACGCCACTGATGCCGTGGAGGTGGCGCTCAGGGTGTAGACGATGGGCAGCGCCGTTGCACTGACCGTCGAGATCCCGGTGACGACATCCGTGGCGGCGGTGCCGAGCTGCATGGCCCCGGCGCTCGACGCGCCCATTGGTGCGCCAAGCGCGACGGCGAGTGACAGGCCGCTCGGCAGCGCCTGGTCCAGCGAGGCGGTGATCTTCTGGTTGGTCTCGTTCGTCGTGATGGCGTAGGTCGTCCCGCCCACCGAGGCGCTCGTCGGCGCGCTACCGGCCACCGCAGTGGTGATCGCCAGCGGTGCGGAGGGGCCGGAGACAGACACTCGCGAAACCGCTACGACGCTGTACGAAACCGTCTGGCTGGCCGTCTGGGCCTGGAGGGTCTCCAGTCCAAGTCCCGCCACCAGCATTCCCGCCACTGAAACCATCCGAAGTTGCTGCTGCATGTTCCGCCGCCTGATAAGGGAAGAGCGTTGCGCTCCCTTCGCAGTATCGGTACCAGCGGTTAATTACATTACTGTCATTATTTTGTTCGACAGCATTCTGACACCTTCGAGTGGGCCACAAGCGCGCTAGCGTCGCTCGAGATGGAGCCAAATAGACCGAATCGGCGAAACCGTGTGGCGTAGCGCACATTGCCGTGCCGACATTATCGGGCATAAATACTGAGCTCCGCGCAACAAATTGTTGGCGCGGAGCATCAATTTCTAACAAAAACTGTGGTCTAGCGGGGGAATTCGACTTCGAATCTCGTTCCGACGCCCGTCTTGCTCTCCACCGTCAGCGTGCAGCCCATGCACTGGGCCAACGCCCTCGCGATGGGCAGGCCGAGTCCCGCGCCCTCACGGTGCCGCCGCGTGGAGTCGTCCACCTGGGAGAACGGCTCGAAGATCTCCGCCAGCTGGTCCGCAGGAATGCCGATGCCCGTATCCGACACCAGGATGCTGCCCGGGGCCAGCCAGCCATCTCTCCGCGCCACCGTCACGGTGACCCGGCCGCGATCCGTGAACTTCACCGCGTTCCCCACGAGCTTGTCGAGGAGCCGCGCGAGGTTCATCGGGTCCACCCGAATCATGTCGTACGATTCCACCGAGAAGACGACGCGCACGCCCTTCTTCGATGCAATCTCCGCCCACTTGGTGACGACGTCCTCGGCGATCTGCACCACGTTGACGAGCGGTGCGATGGGGAGGTTGGCCTGCGGCGGAACAACCGACAGGGCGACGAGATCCTCCACCAGGCCGAGCAGGCGCTCGCCGTTGGCGCGAATGGCCTCGAGCATCGCCAGATCGGCTGGCGCCTGGTTGCCCTTGCGGTTGCCCTGCATCACGCGCGAGAACCCGATGACCGAGTTCAGCGGCGTGCGCAACTCATGGCTGAGTCGCTCCACGATGTTCTGGTGCGTACCCGCCGGAGTTGGACGGGGCGACCTGGGGAGCGACTGCGGCTCTGTGGACTCGTTGTCCATTCGGATTGAGGCGCTCATTTTTGTTTTGCCGAGCTGATTTCCCCGGACTGAACCTGCACGGCGCGACGTCGCGGCACGCTGCGGAAGACGACTTTGTTCGTTGCGGCGGGCTGCACCAGGATCGCCCGCTCTGCAGGCTCCCAGCGGAAGCCGAGCGGCGCGTCGCTGGTCACCTTGAGCAGCCAGTTGCCGCTCGCCATTTCTGGTAAGTGGAAGGCACCTGCCGCATCGGTGGTGACGAAGAGCGTGTCGCTCACGCCAATCAGCGTGATCGCGATTCCATTCAGCGGTCCGGTGTCGGCCAGTGAGTCGGCTTCGCTCTCGAGACCAGTGCGCGCCACCGCCATCTGCCGTACGCTGCCCATCACCGATCCCGCGCGCTCGATCGCGAGCGAGAACATCGTCGGCGTGCGGTGCGTGCTGTCGACCACAACCGTGGACTTGCCGGTGAACACGCTGGCGGTCTGCGCCGACTGCTGCGCGAGCGTCAGGCGATACTCGCCGGCGGGCAGTCCCGCGAAGGCGACGTTGCCATTCTCGTCCGTGATGGCTGCCTGGGGTCCGAGGCGCACCAGCGTGCCGGCGACACCGCGTCCCGTCTCCTGGTCCACCACTCGGCCCCGCACGCGTCCTGCCGCGTGCGTGCGGCCGACCGGCATCTGCAGCGGCATCGCGTATTCAAGGAAGGCGATCTGGCGCGTGCCCGCTTCGCGGGTGTTGCCCATCAGGCGGACGCGAAGGCTCACCGTGGAACCCGTCGGCAGCTGCTGTGACACAGCGCCGTCGAGCTGCGAAAAGCGATCGCCGTGCTCGAGCATGCTCGACTGGAAACCCGAGACGGACAGGCGCGTCATCGGGCCGACCTTCACCTGGGCGTCGCCGCCCAGCGTGAGAAGGTGGCCGCCGCCGCGCGTGATCGACATGCCGTCGCTGGTCTCGCCGTAGAAGGAAAAGCCGTTCTCGCCTACGGTCGTCGCTGCGCCGAGCGTCAGCTCATGGTACACGCGGCGGTCCGCGGTGCTGCTGGTCGCGAAGCCGCCACCCACCGCGCCCCAGATGCGCGTCCGGCCAAAGCTCTCCTCGCCGCGCGCCAGCAGGCCGCGCTGCGCTTCACCGAAGTGCAGGTCGCCGTAGCTGCTCGAGCGCGTCGCCGATGCGTACTGTAGCGACAGCTTCGAGGAGTACTCCACCATCAGTGTCGTGGTGCGGAAGGCTTGCGGCGCCTGCATGCCGAAGTTCACACCGCTCGACGCGTGCGACGCAACCGTCGCGCTCAACCGCACGTCGGTCGTCGCATTGCCGGACACCGTGGCATAGCTGTGCGAGGAGCCGCGTGTGATGCCGGAGAACTCGTCGTCCGCCGTGACGGTGCCGACATCATAGTGGACGGCCTCGCCGCCGCTCACTCGCGCCGTGCCAGCCACACCGCGGCCCGTGGGGCCCGTGCTGCCGGCGACTTCCAGCTCGACCGCCATGCCGTTCATCGGCGTCATCTTCAGGTTGCTGCCCAGCACCTGGCCGGCAAAGCGGCCGGAGCGCGACACGCCGCTGACCGTCAGCTTCGGTGCGCCGAACAGCGTGGAGCCAATCGCCGAGGCGTACACACCCTGCTCGGTCGGCGCGTCGAACTGGTGACGGAAGCGCTGCGCGAAGGCACCAGCGGCGAACACACCCTGCTCGACGTCCACGCCCGCGCCGGAGCCAAACTGTCCGCTGCTCGTGAGCTCGGACACGTGATAGAGCGCGTCGCCTACACGAGCGCTGTACCCGTTGCCGCGCAGCTGCACGCGATACTCATCCTGGTCGCCGAACTGTGAGTGCCGTCCTGCGGAACCGCGCATGACGAACGACAGTTGCTCGGTACCGCCCTCGCGCAGCGCTCCGGCGCCCATCAGCTCAAACGGCGACACGCCGGCCGAGGCATTCGCGGCGCGCAAGCGCAGCGTGGACGCCACGCGGTGGAGTGGCTCAGCGGCGTTGGCTTCCTGTACGATGGTCACGCGGGCCGATGCGAGCGCGGTGACCGACGTGTCGGCGTTGTCGGTGGCGTGCAACTCCACGACGTCGTCCTGTGCCCGCACGCCCTTGGTCAGCGTGGACACGCGCACCGTCACCGGGCGCGTCTCGCCAGCGGCCAGCAGGATCCGCGAAGAGTCCAGTGCCGCGCGTCCGCCGAGCGAGCTGGCAACCGCGAGTGACACGTTCGCTGCGACGTTGCCGCGGTTCTGGAGAAGGAACATCGTGCGGTACATCTCGCCCGACACCGAATAGGTGGGGCGGTTGGTGAGCGACAGCTCGAGGCCGCGCTGCGCACTCACCTGCACGGCGATGGAATCGCGGACCACCTGGCGGCCGGCGGAATCCGCGGCCGAGATGGCAATGATGTAGCGGCCGGCGGGTGCGCGGGTCGGCACCCGAATGCCGACGATCCAGCTATCGGTTTCGCCAGCGGCGAGCGCGAAGGGCAGCGTGCCCATCGGAACGCTCCACTCGGCGGGAACGGTGATGCGGGGGACCAGTGCGATGCGCGCGGCGGATCCGTTCACGATGCGCAGTGCCGTCGTGAACGTCGCGGCGGGCGCGGCGATCACGGCTGCCGTGTCGCGGACGACGACGGACACCGTCTGGGCGCCGGCGGGCATAGCCGCGGCGACGACGAGGGCAAACAGCGCGAAACGAACGGGGAGCCGCGTCATTGGTCGCTTAGTACTCGATCTTGTACTGGGTCGCGAACACGGAGTCATCACCCGTGTCTGCAAAGACGACCGCCTTGTAGCTGCCGGCGGGCAGCGCGTCGAACACGAAGCGCTGCTTCAATGAGGTACCTGGGTAGAGCAGGCCGCGCTGCTGCTCGCGACGGCTCTTGAGTACGCCGGCGGCGTCGTATAGCTCCACCCACATGGAGGGGCGATAGCCGCGATCACCGACGTTCTGCACGTCGAGCTCGATGACGCGCTGGCCAACGGAATCCACGCTGTTGACGGCGTTGCTGAGAGCGACCTTGCGCGAACCCTGCGCGGGCAGGTGCGTGGCGAGCTGCACCGCGTACCGCACCACCGCGCCGATCCCCACGCGCTTGCTGGCAGCGGCCGGTGCGTTGGTCTCGGCGCCTTCCACCATGATGGCGCTCCAGTACGTGCCGCGGAGCGTGTCGATCGCCGGCACGGTGACCGTGTAGCCCATCGTGACTTCGCCGGACGGTGGAATGACGATGGTGGTGACAGAGGGCTTGATCCACTTCGCGTTGGAGCGCGGCGTGGTGCCCGCGTCGTCGAAGTGGGAGGTGCCGTCGGCAAAGAAGCGGTAGTCCGACTGATACACGCGCACGGGCTGCGACTGCGTGGT
>JANOIJ010000081.1:0-39784 GCA_031407575.1 Gemmatimonadaceae bacterium
GTACAAGGCCGCCGAGGTCGTGAACCAGATCACGCCCGCCGACATCTCCGACCCGCAGGAAGTCATCGCCCGTGCGCAGGCGCTGAGCATGGAGCTGGGCACGCCAATCACGCCGGGGTTCGAGGCGCTCGTGTTCAAGGCATCGCGCGGCATCGAGGACATTTACGAGCTGACGTACTTTCGCAAGGATGGCTCCCGCTTCCCCGCCGTGGTCTCCGTGACGGCGCTACGCGACGCGCAGGACGCCATCATCGGCTACCTGCTCATCGGCACGGACAACACGGCGCGCAAGCAGGTGGAAGAGGAGCGGATGAAGCTCGACCAGCGGTTGCGCGATCAACATTTCTATACGCGCTCGCTGCTCGAGTCCAATATCGATGCGCTGATGACCACGGATCCACGCGGCATCATCACCGACGTCAACAAGCAGATGGAAGCGCTCACGGGATGCACGCGCGACGAGCTGATCGGCGCCCCGTTCAAGAACTACTTCACCGATTCTGGACGCGCCGAAGCCGGCATCAATCGCGTGCTCAACGAAGGCAAGGTCACCAACTACGAGCTCACCGCGCGAGCGCGGGATGGCACGCTCACGGTGGTGTCGTACAACGCAACCACCTTCCACGATCGCGACCGTCGCCTCCAGGGCGTGTTCGCGTCGGCGCGCGACATGACGGAGCTGAAGCGCATCGAGCAGACGCTCCAGTTGAAGAACGTCGAGCTGGAAGACGCGAGCCGCATGAAGTCGGAGTTCCTCGCCAACATGTCGCATGAGCTGCGCACGCCGCTGAACGCCATCATCGGCTTCTCCGAGGTGCTGAGGGACGGCATGCTCGGCGAGATGACGGACCAGCAGCGTGGCTTCATCAGCGACATCTACGGGAGTGGCAAGCACCTGCTCTCGCTGATCAACGACATCCTCGACCTGTCCAAGGTGGAAGCGGGCAAGATGCAGCTCGACCTGGAGGCGGTGCTGGTGTCGCAGTTGTTCGTGAACAGCCTGTCGATCATCAGGGAAAAGGCGGCGACACGGCGTGTTCGCCTGGCCATGGATGCACCCGACTCACTGGGCCTGATCCAGGCGGACGTGCGCAAGGTGAAGCAGATCGTCTACAACCTGCTCTCCAACGCGGTGAAGTTCGCCGTTGAGGGAGGAGAAGTGACGCTGAGCGCCAGTCGGGTACCGAAGTCCGCGGTCGGCGAGCTGTCGTCATCGAGGACCGGCCGAAGCTTTCCCCTGGCCGAGAGCGCGTTCGACGACTTCCTCAAGATCACCGTGACCGACACGGGGATCGGTATCTCGCCCGACGGCATGGAGCGCCTGTTCAAGCCGTTCAGCCAGATCGACAGCGGCCTCGCGCGCAAGTTCGAAGGCACGGGGCTCGGATTGGCGATGGTGAAGCTGCTCGCCGAGTTGCATGGCGGCTCGGTCGCGGTGGAAAGCACGGTCGACCACGGGTCGTGCTTTACGGTGTGGCTGCCGTTCCGCGAACCTGGAGCGGCGCCGGCGACGCTGTCCCTTCCGACCAAGGCGCTCAGCGCCCTCGCGATCGAGGTGCCGGCCGGATCGCGGGTGGCGCTCGTCGTGGAAGACGACTTCAAGTCGGCGGACCTGATTCGCGTGCAACTGGAGGCGGAAGGCTTCGTGGTGCTGCACGCGACGACGGCTGAGTCGGCGATCACGCTGGCGGCGCGCCAGCCGTTGGCGCTCATCACCCTGGACATCATGCTACCAGGCATGGACGGCTGGGAATTTCTCAGTCGCCTCAAGCAGGTTCCGGCGCTCAGTCACATTCCCGTCGTCATCATCTCGATCGTCGCGGACCCCGGCAAGGGGTTTGCGCTCGGCGCGGCCGTCGTGATGCAGAAGCCCATCTCGCGACAGGAACTGTACGATTCGCTCGTCAGCCTCGGGATGTTCCCCTTGGCAAAGGACCAGTCGCTGAAGATCCTCGTCGTGGATGACGATCCGAAGGCCGTGGAGCTCATCGCGCTCCGCATCCTGGGGCTCGCGAGCACGGTGCTGCGCGCGTACGGCGGACGCGAGGCGATCGACGCGGCGCGTCGCGAGCTGCCGGACCTGATCGTGCTCGACCTGATGATGCCTGACGTGAACGGCTTCGACGTGGTGACGGCGCTCCAGGGTCAACCGGACACGGCGAGCATCCCCATTCTCATCGTCACGGCGAAGCACGTCACGCCCGAGGATCGTGCGAAACTCAACGGCTACGTGATGACGATCATGGAGAAGTCCGATTTCGATCGCGAGCTCTTCGTCGCCGAAGTGCGGCGCGCCATGGTGGGCCGCCTGGTGGGTGCCTGAGTGGCGAAGGTTCTCGTCGTCGAGGACAACCCCGCCAACATGACGCTGGCGATGTTCCTGCTGCAGTCGGCCGGGCACACGGTGCTCGCCGCCATCGACGCCGAGGCCGGGTTGACGCTCGCGCGCGCCGAGCATCCCGACCTGATCCTCATGGACATCCAGTTGCCGGGCATGGACGGCCTGGAGGCGACCGGGCTGCTGAAGGCGGATGATGTGACCCGGGACATCCCCGTGATCGCGCTCACGGCCCTGGCGATGAAGGGCGACGAGGAGCGCATCCGGGCGGCGGGGTGCGATGGCTATATTGCCAAGCCACTCGCATACAAGGAGTTTCTCGCCATGATCGCTCGACTCCTCTCCAGTCCCGCGCCGGCCCTGCCCTCTCAATCGTGACGCCTGCGGACCGTCCAGCGCGCATCCTCATCGTAGACGACGAGATACACAACCGGCAGTTGCTCAACGTCATCCTGACCGCGGAAGGGCATGACCTCGCGTCGGCGTCGAGCGGAGAGGAAGCGCTCGACGCGGCGGCGCGCACGCCGTTCGACCTCATCCTGCTCGACGTGATGATGCCAGGGCTGGACGGGTATCAGGTTGCGGCGAAGCTCAAGAGCGACGCTGCGACGAGCCGCATTCCCGTCATCCTGCTCACCGCGCTCGATGATCGAAGCTCCAGGATCCACGGCATGAGCGCTGGCGCCGACGACTTCCTCACGAAACCCGTGGATCGCGTCGAGCTCGTCGAGCACGTGAACAGGTTGCTGCGGCTCACGGCATAGCCGCGGCGAGCCACGCGTCGGCGCTCATCAGCCGGCCGACGAAGAACTCGCCGAAGTCAGCGTACTGCGCGCTCACCTCGTCGAAGCGCATGTCGGTGACGATCTTCTTGAACGTGAGCGGGTCGGCGGCAAAGAGCGTGACGCCCCACTCCCACGCATCGAGCCCAATGGCGCCCGTGATGACCTGCATGACGCGACCAGCGTAGCCGCGGCCGGTCATGCCGTGCGCCATCATGAGCCGGCTGCGCTCCTCGAGGGGCAGCGCATACCAGTTCTGCCCCACGGCGCGACGCTTGGACATTGGATAGAAGCACAGGTACGGCATATCGGCGGGCAGCGGCGGATAGAGGCGACGCTGCACATGCACGTTCTCCCGCTCCGCCGCGACACGCGCCGCCATGGCCGCGCGGTTGACGTCGTCGCCGACGGTGCCGCCGCGCGCGATTGCGTCGGCGGCGAGTTGCGCGCTGGCGTGATAGAGTCCGGCTTCGGTGACGCTCAGGAACGAGTAGGCCGGTGTGAGCAGGTCGAACAGCGCGAGCGAGGCGACGTCGCGTTGCGCGCTACCAATGGCGTCGAGCGTGGAGCGGAAGTGCACGAGCATGACGTCGCCGCGCGAGCCGATGAGCTGGGCGACCGCGGTCCATCCGTCGCCAGTGGGTGCGGCGAGGCGATTCAGGGTTTCGAGGGCGTCGGCGCGGATCTGGGTTCGCGCCGCTGCGTCGTGTGCGCGAAGCGCGGCGCGATTCCAGGTGAAGATCTGATGGAGCGCGTACCAGCCTTCAGTCGTTTCAGGGGGATTCATCGCATCTCTCTTGTTCTGCCAGGTCAAGATGGAAGGGCATTCATTTTACCGCAGGTGGTGACGCCAGCGAAGATGGCGGCGCATTCATTTTACCGCAGAGGACGCAGAGGAGCGGAGGAACGCAGAGGACTACGGAGGACTGCAACACCAAGTGATTGAGAAGGCGACGCCTCAAGCATGACACCGCAATTGACACATTCTGGAACTAGAGAAGAAACTTGCCTGCTTTTGCAGTCCCCTGCGTACCTCTGCTCCTCTGCGTCCTCTGCGGTGAACGTGTTTCACGATCTTGCTCACTAAGGCGAGATCGCGAGTCAGGATGAAAGCGCATATGTCCGCCCGCGCCAGGTTCGCGGGCGCCGCATCGTGGAGATGAGTACGCGCAGCGCCGCGAGTGGATCGGCGAGCGGCGACAGCCAGAAGGCGATACCGCGCCGCTCGTACGATGGCGCCAGCGCGCGCTGGAGCAACACACGCACTGCGATCAGCGCGAGGCTCGTGACCGCAAGCGACACGCTCCCGGCGAGCCACGCAGCGAGCAGCGCGGGCAATGGCGTCCCCTGTACGATGAGCAGAAACAACACGTCGGCCCATTGGCGCGCTGAGGAGGATGCGTCCTTGAGATCGAGCGAGCGGCCCCACTCACGCCACGTCTCACGTGCGGACGTGTACGAGTGCACGTCGTACAGGCGCGAGCCATCGAGAAAACCGACGCGGTTACCCGCGCGCACAAGATGGCGTGCGAGCGTCACGTCGTCGCAGAAGGATGTGCGCGCGCTGGCGTACCCGCCGACGGACATCAGCGTCTCGCGTCGCGCGAGGAAGCACTGCCCGTTGGCCATGACGCGCTCGCCGTGTGCGTCCGTACCCGCGGCGCCGAAGCGGTACACCAGCGTCACCAGCAACGCGGGCTGTAGCCAACGCTCGGCCGCGGTGGACATGCGGAACCGCGGCGCAAAGGACACGGCGTCGTAGCGATGCGTCACCGCGGCGGTGAGTGCGCCGCCTGCCATGCCGGCGTTCGGAATCGTATCGGCATCAACGCCGAGCACCCATGGCGCGGTCGCGTGATGAAGTCCATGCTGGAGCGCCCAGACCTTTCCGATCCAGCCGTCTGGAAGCGGATCGTCGAGAAGCAGTCTGATGCGGGAGTCGCGTTCGGCGGCGTGGAGGACGAGTGCGGCGGTCCCGTCGGTGCTGCCGCTGTCGACGACGAGGACCTCGCGAACCACAGGACCCTGCGCGCTGAGGCCGTCGAGACACGCCCCGATGCGGTGCGCTTCGTTGAGCGCCGCGACGACGACGCTGATGCTCCCCGTTGCGTGGTTGCCATCGGACGGCGCAACAGGCGCCAACCGGCGTCGGCCGGGCCACAGCCGCACGAGCAACAGCGAGAGGGCGACTGCCTGGACGACGACGAGGATCGAAAGCACGGCGCAAGATGACCGGAGGCACCGCGCGGAACCAGTGTTGCTACGTGGTTAGGTTGATGGTGGACAACCCGCGAGTGACTCGGCGGACGGGCGTCGCCTGCACACAATACTCCTCGAGCCGCGGCACGGCGCAGCGCTCCCAGTCCTGCGGAATGGGCGCGAGCCGGCGCTTCTGCTCCTCTGCCTCGAAGCAGAGCCATCCCTCATTGAGCGCTGCGGTGAGCACGCCGCGGTGTCCAGCGCCTTTCCGCCTGTCGGACCTGGACCGCAACTCCGAATGCGGCGGCACGACGGCCCGCGTACGCCGTTCGGCCACACGTCGTTCTTCCATGCGGGGAATCACGTCCCACGTCTGCCATTCGGTTCCCTGTGAATCCCTGAATATTCGGTATCCCATCATGCCTCCCACTGGTGATGCCGGCATCATCAAGCCGAGTCCGCCAACTACCATTGATCTACCGCTAGGACGTGCACGGTGGGTGCCACGACCGGGGGATTCCGCAGAAATGTGATGCGAATTTTCATGTGGGTGGCCTCACTCAGCCGTCACCGTCCGGCACGCGCAGTGCATTGTCACTCTTTCCACTCACCCATGATTCGGGAGTCAATTCGTGCGTCCATTCGCCACCGTCGCGCTGTCACTCGTGCTGCTGGGAAACTCCGCCGGAGCGCAAGTCGCCGACGCGAATGGAGTGTCGAAGACGTTTCTCAACCGCAGCGACCTGTGGACGGCTGGCGCCGTGCTGGGTGCCTCAGCGCTGCTCTCGATCTGGGACGATGACATCGCGCTGGCGTCGCAGCAGACGCGCTACCAGTCCACCAGGCAGCACGATTTTTCACTCCGCGTCAGCAAGGTGAATGAGACGACGTTGACGCTGGCCGGCATCGCGACGTACGGCATCGCGCGACTCACCAGGTCGCCGACCGTGGCGGATATCGCGCTGCATGCTACGGAGTCCGTGCTGCTGGCGAGTGTCGCCAGCCAGCTCATTCGCGGGCCGCTCGGGCGGTCGCGGCCATACGTGACGGGGGGCAAGGACCAGTACGACAGCAAGCCCTTCGGCGGGTTCTTTGCCGACACGGCATTCAACTATCGCGCGTTCCCCTCGATCCACACGTCGTCGGGCATGGCCGTCGCGACGGTGCTGGCGATGGAGACGCATCGCCGGAAGCCGGGCGCGACGCCATTCGTCGCACCGCTATTGTTCGCCGCGGGTATCTTGCCGGGCCTCGTGCGCGTCCATCTCGACCAGCACTGGGTCAGCGACGTTTTCGCCGGCGCGGCGATGGGCGTGCTCGCGGGGTACAAGGTGGTGTCATACAGCCACGCGCATCCCGACAACCGCTTCGACAAGTTCTTCTTGCGGGCGTCGGTGATGCCGGATTCGAAGGGACGGATGATGCTGATCGTGAGCCCGACGTTCTAAGAGCTCGTCGAGCGGCGAGCGGCGAGACTCAACGACACGGCAGGCGACAGAGGTCAGTTTATGGCGCGACCTCGTGGAACGTCACGCTCGTCTCGCGATCCAGCACCCAGCGCAGGCCCCACGCGTCCTCGAACAGCAGCAGCGGATGGCCTTTCGCGTCGTAGAGTAGCATGCGCCCGCGATCGCGCGCGATGCGCTCGATCTCGTCCTTTGCGCCAACCACCCACCGTGGATAACGCGCCGAGATCTTCTCCAGGCGGCACGGCGCGCCGTACTCGTGCTCGAGGCGATGGAGCATGACGTCGAACTGGAGTTGGCCGACCGCGCCCACGATGGGTGTCGGACTCAGCGTGTCCGTGCCAGACGTATAGAACACCTGCGCCGCGCCCTCTTCCGTGAGCTGGCGGAGGCCCGCGTCGAGCTGCTTTCGCTTGAGCGGATCAGCCGCCACGATGCGCGCAAAGTGCTCGGGCGCAAAGCGTGGAATGCCGGAGAACTCGAGTCCGCCGCTGACGGCCAGCGTGTCGCCAATGCGCAGCGTACCGCGGTCCATCACGCCGATGACGTCGCCGGGCCACGCTTCCTCCACTGCCGAACGTTCGCGCGCGAGGAATTGCTGCGCGCTGGACAGCCGCATCGCCTTGCCAGTGCGCACGTGCGTCACCTGGAGACCGGGCTCATAGCGTCCGGAGCAGATGCGCATGAACGCGATGCGGTCGCGATGCTTGGGGTCCATGTTCGCCTGGATCTTGAACACGAAGCCCGAGAAGGAAGGGTCCGCGGGATTCACGAGGCCATGCGTGGACTCGCGGGCCGTAGGCGGCGGCGCGAGCTCCACGAACTCCCGCAGGAACGGCTCGACGCCGAAGTTCGTCAGCGCGCTGGCAAAGAACACCGGCGACAGCGTGCCGGCGAGCATCGCGGCCTCGCTGAAGGGATGACCGGCCTCGTCGAGCAGCGCGATGTCGTGCACGAGCTGCGCGTGCGCCTCGCTGCCGAGCATGTCCGCGATCGAGGGATCGTCGAGCGACGCAACCTGGACATCCGCTCGACTCGCGCCATGATCCTCACCGCGCTCGAACCGGTAGATGAGCTTGCGTCGCCGGTCGTAGACGCCGATGAACGCGCCGTTGGCGTGGATCGGCCAGGTGATGGGATGGCAATCGAGGCCGAGGTCGGCTTCGACGTCGCCGAGCAGCTTGAGTGGATCCTCGCCGACGCGATCGCACTTGTTGACGACGGTGAAGATCGGCATGCGCCGCCGCTTGCAGACGGCGAACAGCTGGCGCGTGCGCTCCTCGACGCCCTTCCGATTGTCGAGCAGCATCACCGCGCTGTCGGCGGCGATGAGCACGCGATAGGTGTCTTCCGAGAAGTCCTCGTGGCCCGGCGTGTCGAGGAGGTTGATCTGGTAGCCCTCGTACTCGAACTGCATCACGCTGGACGTGACGGAGATGCCGCGCTCCTGCTCCATCTGCATCCAGTCGGAGGTGGCGTGGCGCTGCTGCCGCCGCGCCTTCACCGTTCCGGCGAGATGAATGGCACCGCCGTAGAGGAGGAGCTTCTCGGTGAGTGTGGTCTTGCCGGCGTCGGGATGGCTGATGATCGCGAACGTACGCCGGGTGCGGATTGCGTCGTGGAGGGCGGGGTCGATGGTCACATCTTCAATCTAGCCGCGCGCCGAACGGAGAACGGAGAACAGAGAACGGCGAGCGGGCCCACGCGATGGTGGGGTTCGCCAGGTGCGCCGAGCCGACGACGAGGGGCGCACGCGCACATCAATAGAAAGGACCGGCGAGCCGGGACAGTCGGCATTTGGATGGAATTCAAGATCGTGCGGATGGCGGAGGGCGGGCTGGCCCCAATCTACTGCCATGCGCGCGCGGGTCATCCTCGATTCGGCGATGAACAACGCAACGACAGATGCAGATCCTTCGCTGCGCTCAGAATGACATATGCGTGCGGCGCAACGGAAGGTACGTGCGTCCTTCCGAGTCCGGCTTCACGAAGAGCGTCTGCACGATGTTCAGGCGGCCAGAGGAGAATCCAAATGCCGAACCGGCCATGTACAACCGCCAGGTGCGGTACGTGCGAGCGTCGGTGAGCGCCACGGCCTGCTCTGAGTACCGCGACAGCCGAGCCAGCCACGCGCGCAGTGTGAGCACATAGTGTTCTCGCAGGCTCTCCACGTCGCGCGTCTCGAAGCCCACGCGCTCCGCGCCGGCGATGACAGCCGCAATGGGACCAAGACGCCCATCGGGGAAGACGTACTGCTCGATGAACGCGTCCCGCTTCCAGAGGCGGCGCTCCAGCCAATCCCAGCGCGGCAGCGGGCGCGCCGCACCAACGCTCACGATACCGTGATTGAGCAGCAGGCCACCCGGGCGAAGCGCGCCGTGCAGCGATGCGAAGTACGTCGGCAGGTTCTCCACGCCGACATGCTCCACCATCCCGATGCTCGAGATCTTGTCGAACGGAGGGAGGTTCTGGAGCGCGCGGTAGTCGCGGATTTCCACCGTGCAGCGGTCGCTGAGCCCGGCGGCGGCGATGCGCTCGCGCGCGAGCGCTGCCTGCGCGTCGCTGAGCGTGATGCCCAGTGCGGTGACGCCATAGTGCTTCGCCGCGTGCATGATGAGCCCGCCCCACCCACACCCAACGTCGAGCAAACGGTCGCCGTGCGCGAGGCGAAGCTTGCGGCAGATCAGGTCGAGTTTCGCGACCTGCGCGTCCTCCAACTCGGCGTCGGGATCAGCGCCGTTGGCGAAGTACGCGCACGAATACAGCATCTGCCGGTCCAGCCAGAGCGCGTAGAAGTCGTTGCCGACGTCGTAGTGATAGCGGATGGCGGCACGATCCCGCTCGGGCACGTGACGCGAACCGACGCGTTCCACTGTATGCGCCGCGCGGAATTCGCGGACGGCATAGTCCGCGTCTTCGCGCGGCAGCGCGCGGAGATGCCGGAACAACGCGAGCAGGGTGCGCGGCGACTTGAGACGCTCGTTGATTCCGTCACCGATCCACATCGCGGCTTCCATGTCGCCGTCGATCTCGACGTCGCCGGAGATTGCCGCCTCGATGATGGTGAGCTCGCTGGGCGGAAGGAGCATGCGACGCAGGCCGCCTGGCCGCGCGACGACGAAGGTGAACGGTGCTGGCTGCGAATCGGCGGGCTCCGTCTCGCCCGTCCAGTAGCGCACGTGAAAGCCACGCGTGCCAGCGGTGCCGAACAGCAGTGCGCAGATGGCCTTCGCGTGCACGAGGGCGCCGTCGTGTCCGGTGTCCGGTGCCAGCGCGTTGGTGTACGGCGCCCACCGCGGTGCCACATCGCGCTTCGCCATGACTCGACTATCGCTCCGTGCCCGGATTGGTTCCCTACTGTTTACCCGCCAGCGTCGGCGTCGCCGCCGTCGCCCCCCCCGTCGCGCGGAAGACGTCCGGCGCGCTTCAGCGCATCGCGCAACAGGAATTCAATGTGCGCGTTGAGGGAGCGCAAGTCGTCATTCGCCCACCGCTGCGCCGCATCGAGCAACTCACGATCGATGCGGAGCAGAAATGGTTTGCGTTCGGCCACCGGCCGCTCCGTCAGCCGAAGATGGAGCCGGCGTTTATCACCGGTGACGCTGCACGCTCGGAGCACAGCACGACGAGCAGGTTACTCACCATCTGCGCCTTGCGTTCCTCGTCGAGCACGATGATGCCCTTGCGCGAGAGCATCTCGAGCGCGTGCTCTACCATGCCGACCGCACCCTCCACGATCTTCGCACGCGCGGCGATGATCGCCCCCGCCTGCTGGCGCTGGAGCATGGCCTGTGCGATCTCCGGCGAGTACGCGAGGTGCGAGATACGCGCTTCGATGACCTCCATCCCCGCCTTGGCGAGGCGATCCTGAATCGCCTTCTGGAGCGCCATCGACACCACGGCAGTGTGCGTGGAGAGGGCCTCCTCGCCGTCGTCCGCGTGCGAGTCGTACGGGTAGGACTGCGCCACCGCGCGCACGGCGGACTCGCTCTGTACCGTGACGTACGTCGCGTAGTTGTCCACCTCGAAGAGCGCCTCCGCGGTGTCCACCACCTTCCACACCACGATCGCCGCGATCTCGATCGGGTTCGCTCGGCTGTCGTTCACCTTGAGCTTGGCCGTCTCGAAATTCCGGATGCGCAACGAGATCTTCTTCTTCGACAGGAAGGGATTGGCGAACCAGAATCCCTGCGTCCGTACCGTGCCCTTGTATTCGCCGAACAATTGCAGCGCCTTGGCTTCGCCTGGGTTCACGACGAAAAAACCGTTGTAGCT
The DNA here is from genome assembly GCA_031407575.1 of Gemmatimonadaceae bacterium. Classification (GTDB taxonomy): domain Bacteria; phylum Gemmatimonadota; class Gemmatimonadetes; order Gemmatimonadales; family Gemmatimonadaceae; genus AG11. The sequence continues at coordinate 11,061 of JANOIJ010000081.1, forward strand.
GATGCAGAGGCAAACGAACACGACCACGGCCAACACTGCGAGGCCGCCCTGTGTGTTGACCATGGCCGCGAAGAACCCAACCACGGAGCCGATCGACAGGATGATGACCGCAATGAGCGTGGAGATGCCAGCGGATGCCTTGTATTCAATTTCGCGAAGCATGGTATTGATGAGCTCCGTTGAGGTGATATCATCATGATATCTCGTGTACGAGATGTCAAGATGCTTCGTTTCACGTGTCGATTGCAGCAGCATCCGCTCGACGTATCTGTAGCGACGCGATTCAGCGGCGCACCACACTGGAGACACGACCATGCGCTTCATGATGCTGCTCAAGGCGAACTCGCAATCCGAATCCGGCGTGCTGCCAAGCGCTGAGCTGATCGTGGAGATGGGCCGGTACAACGAGGAGATGATCAAGGCAGGCGTCTTGCTGGCTGGCGAAGGGCTTCACGCCAGCTCGAATGGTGCACGCGTGAAACTCTCCGGCGACGAGCGCGCCGTCGTCGACGGTCCATTCGCAGAGACCAAGGAATTGGTCGCCGGCTTCTGGATCATCCAGGCCAAGTCGAAGCAGGAGGCGGTGGAATGGGCGAAGCGCTGCCCGAATCCCTTCCCGGAAGGCGACGCCGAGATCGAGGTGCGCCAGCTAGCTGAGGCGGAGGACTTCGAGCCGGCAGTGGCCAATTCGCCAGGGGGGCGTGCGACACTGGATGCCGAGAAGGCGTTCCGCGCACACGCGAGCGTCTGACTGTTCACATCAAGCACACGGGGAGCACGGAACGATGCGATTCATGATCATTCGCAAGGCGGACGCAGAGACCGAGGCCGGCCTGATGCCGAGCGAAGAACTGATCAGCGCGATGGCCGCCTACAATGAGGAGCTGGTGAAGGCGGGCGTGATGATCGCCGGCGATGGACTCCAGCGAAGCGCGAAAGGGGCGCGCGTGAAGTTCTCCGGCGGAAAGCCGAGCATCACGGATGGCCCATTCACCGAGTCGAAGGAGCTGATCGCCGGCTATTCGATCTTCCAGGTCGCATCGAAGGAGGAAGCGCTCGACTGGGTGAAGCGGTGGCCGCAGATCGACGGCCACGGCAATGTGGAGCTCGAGATTCGGCAGTTGTTCGAGCTGGAGGACTTCGGCGACAGCCCGGCAATGGACCGCATGAAAGCGATCCCCTTGTGGGAGAAGCAGTAGCGCCCTTGCCGGGCGGATGACGCGTGGTGTGATTGGATGGCGTGACGCCATCCGACACCCACGCCGCGATCGACGCCGTCTGGCGCATCGAGTCAGCGAAATTGATTGCAGGGCTCACTCGGATCGTGCGCGACGTCGGCGTCGCGGAGGATCTCGCACAGGACGCACTCGTGGCCGCGCTGGAGCAATGGCCGGCCTCGGGCGTTCCGCGCAATCCAGGCGCATGGCTCATGGCCTCGGCGAAGCATCGTGCCATCGATCACCTGCGGCGCGGACAGATGTTCGATCGCAAGCAGGACCTGATCAGCGTGGAGATGGAGGCGCAGCTCGAGCGCGCCGTACCCGACCTCGACGCCGCGATGGACGATCACGTCGGCGACGACCTGCTCCGGCTCGTGTTCATCTCCTGCCATCCCGTGCTCTCGACCGAGGCACGCGTGGCGCTCACGCTTCGCCTGCTTGGCGGCCTCACCACCGACGAGATTGCGCGCGCCTTCCTCGTGGCGGAGACGACCGTGGCGCAACGCATCGTGCGCGCGAAGAAGACGCTGTCCGACGCGCGCGTTCCGTTCGAGGTGCCGCGCGGCGCGGAGTTCGATGCGCGATTGTCGTCCGTTCTTCAGGTGATCTACCTCGTCTTCAACGAGGGCTACTCGGCCACGGCTGGCGACGACTGGCTCCGCCCGCAACTCTGCGATGACGCGCTGCGGCTCGGCCGTATCCTTGTCGGTCTCGTGCCCAACGAGCCGGAAGTGCACGGCCTCGTGGCGCTGATGGAGATCCAGGCATCGCGCGCACGCGCGCGCGTCGGCCCCGCTGGTGAGCCGGTGTTGCTGCTCGAGCAGGACCGCGCGCGATGGGACCAGCTGCTCATCCATCGCGGGCTCTCCGCACTCGCGCGCGCTGAGGCGCTCGGTGGCGCATTTGGGCCATACGCGCTTCAAGCGGCGATCGCCGCGTGCCACGCCCGCGCAACGACGGCGGACGCGACGGACTGGAATCGCATCGCGCTGCTGTATGAGGCGCTCGCGCGGGCAACGCCGTCGCCCATCGTGGAGCTCAACCGCGCGGTCGCGGTGTCGATGGCATCGGGGCCGGCGGCAGGGCTGGCACTTGTCGATGCGCTGTCATCGGAGCCGACGCTCGCGTCGTACCACTTGCTGCCGAGTGTGCGCGGCGACCTGCTGGTGAAGCTGGGGCGGTTCGATGAGGCGCGTGTGGAGCTCGACCGCGCGGCATCGCTGACCCGCAACGAGCGTGAGCGCACGCTGCTGCTGGATCGCGCAAGATCGTTGCCTTAGCGCACGATCGGCACGAGGCATCGCCATCGACTCGCGTGTCCTATCGATCGATGGGTACGAGCACCGGCGCGATGCGCGTGCCGGTCGATCCGTCGCCCAACTGGCCCGCTTGGTTGTTGCCCCAGCAAAAAACCTCTCCGTCCTTCGACATGCCACACACGTGGTTGAAGCCGACGCTGATGGACTGGAACAGGAGGTCGCCCATCACGGTGCCCGGCGTTCCTGCGTTCGGCAGGTCCCTCTGGCCGAGCGCTTCGGATTCCCACCCCCAGCACATTGCGGGTCCAGCGGTGGTGACGCCGCAGGTAATCTCGCGTGCGCCAGTGGACGTCGAGATCGAGGCGAAGCGATGCCCGCCGATCACCGCGCGCGGCGTAAGCGCCTTGCGCGCGACCCCGTCCGTACCATCGCCGAGCTGGCCGTATTCGTTGTTGCCCCAGCAGTGTGCCAGGCCAGTCGTCGTGACGCCGCACGTGTAGCTCCCGCCGGCACTCACCGAGGCGAACCGCAGCCCGCCCCCTACCTCTCGCGGTCGCGGACTGTCCGCCTCCGAGCCGATGCCAAGCTTGCCGAACGTATTGCCACCCCAGCAGAGCGCGCGCCCATCCATCGTGACCGCGCAGCTGTGCAGCAATCCCGCACTCACGGTTCGCACACGCCCGTCGATGGCCACACGCACCGGGGTTGCGCTGCGCACCGTGGTTCCGTTGCCAAGCTGGCCGTCGTCGTTCTCGCCCCAGCAATACACAGCGCCCGCGCGCGTAACCGCGCACGCGTGGTCGGCGCCGGCACTCAAAGACGTGAACGTCAGGTCGCCACGCACCTTTGCCGGCGCTCGGCGCGCCTGTTGACTGCCGAGCACCGGGCCGACGCTGTCTGCCAGCGGGCCTAACACGTAGTCCACTTCGGCGTTGCCCCAGCAGTATGCGATGCCAGCGACGGTCAACCCGCACGCGAAGCTATGACCCGCACTCACGCTCGCGAAGCGCACGGCTGCGGCCACGCGCACGGGCGCAGTTGTGTTCGCTCGGCCGCCGCTACCCAGCTCACCGTGCGTGTTGCTTCCCCAGCAATAGCCGACGCCCGCCCTCGTCGTCGAGCACGAGAAGTCCGCGCCCGCGCTCACGCGAGTGACGGCGGACGCCATGAATCGAGGGGAGAGCCCGACGGGAAATCTCCACGCACGCAGGAGGTCGAGCACGCTGGTAATGTTGCGGGCGGTCGCTTCCGGCGGCGCGACGTGGAGTAGCATACCGACGATTTCCGAGCGGTCGTTGAGGAGCGCACCGCCGGAGTTGCCCTCCACGACGGACGTGGCCTGGAAGGTGATGAGGTTGTCACCCACACTTGAAACCGCAAAGGGCGACACGTTCATCCCCCATGGCCTGCCCTGTGGGTTTCCGAGCGCGAAGACGCCGTCACCCCGCGCAAGCGCGGTGGGGTCGCCGAGTCGGTCGAACGCGCGCGTGGTGCTGTCCAGTCCAAAGTCGGTGGGTATTGGCACGATGAGCACCGCAACGTCGGCGCGCGCGTCGAAATTGGAGGCGAGCGTCGCTGGCAGCGGCTCGCCAGGCCGGCTCCGCAGCTCGACGCGAAGGTTCGTGGCGCGCCTCGTGCCCAGGCGAACGACGTGATTGGCCGTCGCGACGTAGAGCCTGCCGTTTGCGGCGCCGACGATGATGCCAGCACCGATCTTCTCGTCGACGCCGAGTCTCCCGTGGATCATGACGACGAGTTGCTCGGTCTGCTCGAGTTCCGGAGCGCGCGCCGGTTGTGCGGCCGTCGTTGGCGCGCGTGCGACGATGGAGAACGCTGCGAGCGTCAGAACAGCGCGCGCGCGTTTACCGAGTGCAGTGGACACGCTCATGACGGCTTCCTCCACCACCGGCGCACCGCCATCACCGCACCGAACAAATACAACGCCGTTCCCCACAGCAGCTTCTCGGCCTCGCGTGAACGCAGCGCCTCGAGGAGTGTGGGCATCAACGTCCGCGGGGTGTCGCCGTATCCGGCCCGGATGTCCTGCACCGTGCCTTGAAAGCGCAGTTCGACCGCATCGGCGCCGAGGGTGATCGATTGAATCGCGCCGCGCGCACTGTCGAGGCGAATGAGCTCTCCTGCGCGCAGCCTGCGTTCCTTGCCTCCAACCGACTCGAACCAGAGTGAACCATTTTCGATGGTGGACATCGGACGCGCCTCGGGCGTGGCGGCATTCAGCTCCTCTTCGACCTGATGCACGCGCAGGTCGGTCGCGGCCACCTGCCTCGTGCGCGGCGCGGTCGCGCCCAATGGCAGCGTGATGTCGAGGTCGAGGTCATTGGTGGTGCTGGCGAGATCGAGCGGACGCGGTGCCGACAGGTCGCCGTCACCCGCACGCGCGCGAGACGGCCTGATCTCGACGGCGCCCATCACGTCGGCGTGCACACTCACGGCCACCGGCTGCTTCGCCCGCAGCGACAATCGATACTGCCTCGGCACGTCTGTGCGTGCGAACGAGACCACCGTGCCCGCTGGAACCATGATGCGGTCGAGGAGGATACTGCCGGAGCGCGCACCCTGGCCGCGAGCTACGATGTGCACGACGCCGGACATCGGGCCCGTGAGTGACGTGTCGCCACCCGTAAGACCCGCCGCACTCATCGCCTCGACCAACATCGGCCGCGTGATCGCCTGCGCTCGCGCGCTTGTAAAGCTCACCGCTGTCACCGACGCGTCGAACGCGATCTCCGTCTCGCTCACGTGGACGAACAGCAGCACGCTGACCAGCGCGAGGGTCGTGAGGAAGATCAATGCGATGACAAGGCGACTCTCGGCCTGCGGGCGCGGCGCTCCCGCGGCGAGCGGTGCGGGGTCGCTCACGGGCCGGCATGGTAGAGGAGCATGCTGCTCGTGGACGTTCCGCCGCTCCGCCGCACCGCGCCGATGCGCACGCGATAGACGCCTCTCGCACCAAGCGTCGGGAGCTCGATCGGTACTCCGCGGGCCGCGGGGTAGACGCCGTAGCCCAACTCCCTGCTCCGTTGCACGACCTTTCCAGGCTGGCCGCCCGCATTCACGGCATCGACGGCGACGAACACTTCGGACAGCTCGGTATTGGACCACAGCACGAGCTCGTACGCGGAGTCCCCGGTCGGCGGCGACGCCTGATGAACGCGAACCGGCAGGTGCACTTCGCGAAGGGAATCTCCGAGGGGCATCATCATCGATGCGACGACGCCGAGGTCGCTTTTCCGCATGCGCAGCGCTCGGAGGACGTTCGTCCGCCAGGCGTACGTGCCGCCGAGGAGTGGCGCGACCGTCTCCATCCGGTAGTGCAGCCCCGACTTGAGCGAGTAGCCGCGCAGACGTACTGGGTTACCGGCGGGCGCGCTCCACGATACGCGGAGCGGCAGGCGCGAGGTGTCGGAGAATGCATCGTAGGAGGCCGTCAGCGACGCGATGCGGAGACTGGAGCTTCCGGCGACGCCTTGAACGAACACGCCCTCGCACCGCGTGCCGTCACGCAGTTGGTAGCGGGATGGATCGCTGCCGACTGTGGCGACGGCCGCGTCGCACGGCGCAGCTTGCGCTCGCGCGCTGCGGCAAGGCAGCACGAGTGTCAGGAAGAGAACGACTGCGGCGCGGGAGGACATGCCCAAGACTATGACCTGCTACTTCACGCCGCCAGAAAGGATGGGCAAGCGGCCGGCGCATCGGAGACGCTAACGCACCTTGTGGACCGGTATCGGGCGATTGTCGCCGTCGCGCACGCGGAACATCCCGTACCCGTAGTCGTCCATCATGTCCGCGAACACGTGCGAATAGTCGTCGTCGCTGTTGATGACGAAGTACGACCACTGGGCGCCGTGATACTCCTGCGAGTTCATGGCGTCCGCCACGAAATCCATCTGCCAGCCGGCGGGTGTGTGGCGGTAGTAGTGCGGTGATACGAGCGGCGTCGACGTGAAGTACAGCATGGCCCGCGACCCACGCTCCTCGATCTCATAGGTCTGTCCGTGCTCCAGCAACAGGATCAGGTCGTTAAAGGCGCGCGTGAGCTTGACTGTCCGCAGCCACGTGCGCGTCTCTGGCGTGAACATCTCAACGTCCAGTTGCTTCTGCCCGTCACGCAGCCATTCGATATATCGCCGGTGCACCAACTCCACCGTCGGCTGCGCGGCAAATCGCGCGTGCTCCTCGCGCGTACTCGGCCGGCCGAGAAACCCGGAAGACGCGACACCCGCACCGGCGCTCGCCGTCGCACCGCCCCCTGCTGCGAGCCGCACCGAATCCGTGATGAAGGAGATCGCGGATGGATCGTATTGCTCTCCGAGTGCAGCGCTGCGCAGCCGATATTGGACCATGCGAAGGGTGGTCCGAAGTCCCAGCTCGGGGTCCGAGCCGGCAAAGAACGATGCGGTGTTCTCCCGCATCAGGTAGCCGACGAACCCATCCGGAAACACGCCCTCCATCCGCGGACCGACCTCGACGCGCAGGCGCTTGCTCGCGACGTCGTAGACGAACAGCAGACCCTGACGGTCAACGTCTCGACCCACACCGAGCGTACGCATGCGCTCGAGTGCGTACGACTCGAGGTCGCCATTGGGGACGCTGCGCACGAATACCAGGCGAATATCGGTACCGGACTCGTCGAGAATTCCGCCGAGCAGGCGCTCGTACCTCCATGTGTCGAGTGGGGTGAGAAACTCCGCGTCGTCGTGAACACGCCTCGTGGGGGTCCACGACTCCGTGGCGTTGTCGGGCAACCACAGCGGATAGACGTACTGCGGATACCGGCCGATGGCCGCGACGATCAACAGCGTGATGAGCACAGCCAGCCGGTACTTACGAGGTGGAACGCGCAGGCGAAATCGCATGATGCGCCTAGGGCGGTGCCAAGCTCGTGTCGAGCGCGAACACGCGCGGCGCCAGTCGCTGATCGGCGGTCGCTTCGGCGACGGACGCGAAGGACTCCGTCGCACCGCGCCACCGCAACTGCTCCACGTCGCTGAACAACGGCGCATCGGTGCGCAGCGTGGCGAGCGTCTTGAACAGCAGCGCATGCGCGCGATGGTCGCCGAGGATCTGCGGCGGGAAGTCTTCGAGCGCACCATGCTGGCTGATCAGGCGCGCCGCCGTCTTCGCGCCGTAGCTCGGAATGCCGGGATAGCCGTCGGCGGAGTCGCCCACGAGGGCGAGGTAATCCGGAATGTGCTCCGGCGACACGCCAAACTTCGCGCGCACGCCGTCCGCGTCGCGCATCGTGTTGCTGCGCCGGTCCATCTGCACGACGCGCACACCGACGACGCATTGCGCGAGATCCTTGTCGGGGGTCCAGATGCACACCTTCTGCACGCGCTCGTCGCGCGCCGCGCGTTGCGGGGCGGACGCGAGCGCGTCGTCGGCCTCGAGCTCGACCATTGGCCACACGACGACACCCATCGCTGCGAGGGCATCCTCGAGCGGGTGGAACTGCGCGACGAGCACGGGCTCCATGCCCGCGCCGGTCTTATAGCCGGGCCAGAGGTCGTTGCGGAACGACTCGATCACGTGATCCGTGGCGACGCCGATGTGCGTTGCGCCGGATTCGATCATCTGCGCCACAGTGTGCAGCACGCCCGCCACCGCACCCATCGGCGCGTCGACACCCTTGGCTCTGCGCGCGCCGTAAAAGTGGCGGAACAGCTCGTACGTGCCGTCGATGAGGTGAATGACCATGATGGAAGATGGTCGCGCGCATGAGACTTGTCATCCTGAGCGCGGCGAAGGATCTGCACCTCCGCAACTGCAGGTGCAGATCCTTCGCTCCGCTCAGGATGACAACCTTCCGCTACCGCTTCTTCAGCTCAGCGACGTTCCTGTCGAACTGCACACGCTGGCCGTTGTCCAGCACCGAACGAATCGCGGCAACGTGCTGCTCACGCCGCTTCTGCATCTCGGCGCGACGCGCGCCCATGCCAGCCGTGTCGCCGCGCTCGCGGTTGGGACGCTTGGCGTCCTTCTGCTTGCGTTGCTGCGCGCCGAGCTCGGCGACGCGCGTCTTCTGGCTCTCCGACAGCGTGATGCCGCGGAGCAACAGCGACTCGCGTCCGAACCGGCCACGCGGGCCGCGTCCGCTGTCGGCCTGTTCGCCCCGTGCACGCTCTGATGGTTGACGGCGGTCCGTGCCCTGCGCCGAAACCACCGAGCCGGCACCGAGCGTGAGCACAAGCGCGACGCCTCGAATCAATGTGTTGGTTTTCATCGTCTACTCCTGCTGTGATGTGAGGTCTCCGTGGCTGTCTGCTCGACTGCACGCCCGGAGTGTTCGACAGGTGATACTCGCGCCGATTGGCGCTGGTCCGTGTGTTGTCATGAACGGCACTGCCGCGTTGCGAACGGTCGTCCTGACGCGATGAGTGCCGGCCGCACCGCGCCCACACCGTTCGAGCCGCGCCGGTGCAGTCCGTGCACAGCCACGTGCCGCTCCAGCCCTCGTGCATCCCGCGCCGGCGTCACCGTCGCCACCTTATGCCATGACCAGCGACGCGCTTTCCACGACCGCCACACACCGGGCGCCAGATGCCATGCGGCTCACGCGAACCGAGCTGGCGCTCATCGCGGGCTTCTGGACGGTGTTCGCCGCGCTCTCCATCGCGAGCCGGCTGCTGGACCGGCCCGGCGCCACGCAGCTGGCCGGCCACGCCACCGTGGCCAGCATCGAGGCGTTCTGCTGGATGCTCATCACCCCCTTCATCTTCATGCTCGCCGCGCGGCTCGATGTGGAACGCGGACGGAACGCGCAGTTCCTCATTCTCGCGCTCATCGGCGTGGCGACGGCCGCGCTCATGGGCTGGGGCGGCTCCGAGCTGAGGAGCGCGATCACGCCCTTTGGCGGTGGGGGCGGCGCACGAAGTGTCGCAGACAGCGCCGCGCGCGCATTCTTCCGCGAGCGAGCCGCGCGCTCACCCGGGCTGCGCGGCCCGCCCGTCTGGTTCGGCATCGTCAATGCACTCGTGCTCTACTTCGGCGTGGTTGCCGCAGCCATGGCACGCACCTACTCGCGCCGCTACCAGATTCGCCGCGAACAAGCCGCGCGACGCGAAGCTCGTCTCGAGGCACAACTGGCCGAGGCGCGACTGGATGCCTTGCGCCGCCAACTGGATCCGCACTTCCTGTTCAACACGCTCAACACGGTGTCCGCGCTGGTGGAACGCGATCCGCGCGGTGTGCGGCGCATGATCTCCCGGCTGAGCGAGCTCCTTCGCCACAGCTTCGAGGGCGGCGGTGAACCCGAGGTGACATTGCGCGACGAGCTCGTCATGGTCACGCGCTACATCGAGATCATGCAGGTGCGCTTTCAGGGACGGCTCACCGTGGAGATGGATATCGGCGAAAGCGCGCACGACGCACTCGTCCCCACCATGATCCTCCAGCCGCTCGTGGAGAACGCGATCAAGCACGGCATCGACCGCATCACGGGTCCCGGGATCATCGAGATCACCGCAGACGTCGAGCGCACTGGCACGAGTGCCGAGTTGGTCGTGCGCGTCCGCGACAATGGGCCCGGCACGGGTGAGGTGTCTCCCGGCGAGCGGCGACAAGGCGTGGGCATCGGCAACTCGGCGGCGCGACTGGAGCAACTGTACGGCGCCAGCCAGCAGTTGACGCTTGCGTCTGACGCACGCGGCGGCGCGGTGGTTGAGATGCGACTCCCCTATCATGTCCAGAACGGTGGCCTCAATGGCTGATGCGTCCGCCGAGCGCAACCTGCGCGTGCTCATCGTCGACGACGAGGCGCCAGCGCGCATGCGGCTCGAGGACTTGTTGGCCAAGGAGCCTGGCGTCACTATCGCGGGCATCGCCACCAACGGCGTGGAAGCGGCGAACGCCATCCGCGAGTTGACGCCGGATCTCGTGTTTCTCGACGTCCAGATGCCTGGCAAGACGGGCATCGACGTGCTGCGCGAGATCGGCGCCGACAACATGCCCGCTACGATCTTCTGCACCGCGTTCGACCAGTACGCCATCGAGGCGTTCAAGTTCGCAGCGATCGATTACCTCATGAAGCCGTACGACGACGAGCGCTTCGAGGAGGCGTTCCATCGCGCGCGACGGCGGCTGGCGCTCGAGGGCGTGGATCGCATCCGCGCGCAGCTGCTCGCCGCACTCGAGCGTGTGCCGTCCGCGACATCCGCGACACTCGCGCCGGCACGCGATGACCGCATCGTCGAGAACAAGGCCGAGACGAGGCAGTACGTGGAACGCATCGCCGTGGAAGTGCGCGGCAAGGTGCGTCCCGTGCCCGTCGAGCAGATCGACTATATCACCTCGGACGGTCCGTACGCCGAACTCCACGTGGGCGACCGTCGCTTTGTGATCCGTGAGGCGATGCAGGCGCTGGAGGAGCGGCTTGATCCCAATCAGTTCATGCGTGTGCACCGTTCTGTCATCGTGCGGTTGGCGCTGGTGGACGTGTTGCACCGCGGTGCCGGCGGCGACTACGAGCTCCAGTTGAAGAATGGCCTGCGCCTGCGCGTGAGTCGCTCGCGCCGCGAGGCCCTGGAGACGTGGCTCGGCGTGGCCTGACGGTCGCCGCTCCGTGTCGCGTTTTCGACGACACGTGACACGCACGAGCCGTTCGTGACATACGACGTTCTGTGAGCATCGAGGGGCCGTACTGTGAATGCAGCAAGCGCGGTTGCACGACGCGCGGCGCCATCACGAACGGACACTCTCCCTCGAGGCTCACATGAACAGAAAGACGCACGTCACCATCGCCGCGCTCGTGGCGAGCACCTTGGGCGGAGTGTTCTGGGTGCAGCATCGCGCCGATGCGAGCTCCACACCCAACTACCGGCTCGGCAAGGTGGAGCTCGGCGACATCCGCTCGACGGTCTCGGCCACCGGCACGGTGGGCGCGGTGCGGACGGTTGAAGTCGGTACGCAGGTCTCCGGTCAGATCTCTGCCGTGTACGTCGACTTCAATGCGCAGGTCAAGAAAGGGCAGCTCATCGCCCGCATCGATCCCGTGCTCCAGCAGCAGGCCGTGCAGGACGCGCAGGCTGGCGTCGCACGCGCCGAAGCGCCGCTCACGCAGACGAAGCTCGAGTACGAGCGCAGCCTCAAGCTGCACGACCAGAAGATCGTCACCGACGCCGAGTTCAACGCCGCGCAGTCGAGCTATGCGATTGCCAGGGCGAACCTGACGTCGGCGCGCATCAGCCTGGACCGTGCGCGCCAGAATCTCGCATACACGAACATCTACTCGCCCATCGAAGGCGTCGTAGTGGAGCGTGCGATCGACGTCGGACAGACGGTGGCCGCCAGCCTCTCGTCGCCAAAGCTGTTCGTCATCGCGAACGACCTGTCGCAGATGGAGATCCTCGCGTCGGTGGACGAGAGTGACATCGGCAAGATCAGGCCAGGACAGGCGGTGACGTTCACGGTGCAGTCGTATCAAGGGCAGCAGTTCACGGGTTCCGTCAAGCAGGTCCGGCTCAATGCCACGACGGTGAACAACGTCGTGAGCTACACCGCGATCGTCTCAGTTGCGAACACGGACGGCAAGTTGCTGCCGGGCATGACGGCCACGGTGAAGTTCGTGACCGGCAGCGCCGAGCAGGTGTTGACCGTGCCGACGGCGGCGCTGCGGTTCACGCCGGCGGCGGGCACCGCGAGCACGACGACCGCGGCGCCCACGCGTCCGGCTGGTGCACAGAATGGCGCACCGAGTGGTGCAGCAGTCGGCGCACCCCGCGCACGCACGGGCACGCGGACGAGCGGCACCATCTGGACCGTTGACGCAGCGGGTGTGCTGGTGAAGCACGATGTGCGTGTGGGACTGACGGACGGCACGCGGGCGCAGGTGATGGGCAAGGACATCGCGGCCGGTGCGGCGATCGTGATCGGCACCACGGAGCCGGGCGCCGCGACGCCCGCTGCGGCGGTCAATCCGCTCGCGCCCACGCCGACGCGCGCCGGCGGCCGCGGCGGACCGCCCAGCCCGTTCTGATCGTCACGCACCCACTCGATGCGAATTCAAGGAGCAACGACCATGACCAGCCCCATCATCCAGCTCGACGACGTGACGAAGATCTATAGCATGGGACGCGACAGCGAGGTGCGCGCGCTGCGCGGCGTGCACCTCACCGTGCAGCCCGGCGAGATGATCGCCGTCATGGGCACATCGGGTTCCGGCAAGTCCACCCTCATGAACATCCTCGGCTGCCTCGACGTGCCGACGGCAGGCAGCTACGCGCTGGACGGCGTCGTGGTGAACGGCATGAGCCGCAACCAGCTCGCCGACCTCCGCAACGAGAAGCTCGGCTTCGTCTTCCAGGGCTTCAACCTGCTGTCGCGCACGAGCGCGCTCGAGAATGTCGAGCTACCCCTGCTCTACCGTCGCGGCGCGAATGCGGCCGACACGCGGCGCACGGCCATCGCGTCGTTGGAGCGCGTGGGATTGGGCGCGCGGATGGACCATCACCCGAGCGCACTATCCGGTGGCCAGCAGCAGCGCGTCGCCATCGCGCGTGCCTTGGTGACCGAGCCGCGGCTGCTGCTGGCCGACGAGCCGACGGGGAATCTCGACACCCGCACGTCAATCGAAGTGATGGCGCTGTTCCAGGCGCTCAACGACCAGGGCATCACGATCCTCATCGTCACGCACGAGCCGGACATCGCGCAGTACGCGAAGCGCATCGTCGAAGTGCGCGATGGCTTGATCCTGCGCGACCATCCGGTTGTCGGTCGCCGCCATGCGACGGCGGACCTGGCGGCCATGGACATCCCCACGCTCCCAGACAAGGTGGCAGCATGACCAACACGACGCTCTTTCGCATGGCGATCGGCAGCATCGTCAAGAACAAGATGCGCACGATGCTCACGATGCTCGGCATCGTGATCGGCGTCGGCGCGGTGATCGTGATGGTGGCCATCGGCAATGGTGCGCAGACGCAGATCAAGAACCAGATCGGCAACCTGGGCACCAACCTCATCGTGGTGACCGCGGGCAGCAGCGCCGCCGGTGGCGCGAGCCAGGGCGCGCAGTCGTTCAACCGCCTCAAGGTGGAAGACGTCGTGGCACTTCGCGCCCAGTCCACATTGCTCGCGGGGGTGTCGCCGGTAATCGTGACGCGCACGCAGCTCGTGGCGCCCGCGGGCAACTGGCGCACCGAGGTGAATGGCGTGTCGACCGACTATCTGAGCATCCGCAACTGGGACGTCGCCAGCGGCGATGCCTTCACGGACGAGGACGTGAGCGTCAAGCGCAACGTCGTGCTCATCGGCGCCACCGTCGCGAAGAACCTGTTCGTCGACGCCGATCCGGTGGGCACGGAGATCCGCATCGGCAAGACGCCGTTCACTATCGTTGGCGTGCTGGCGGCCAAGGGCCAGACCGCAACCGGCAGCGACCAGGACGACGTCGTGATCATCCCCTACACCACCGCGCAGACCCGCCTCAGCGGCTTCAGCTTCCTCGGCCAGATCCTGGCGAGCGCCAATTCGCCCGACGTGCTGCCCGCGGCGCAGGAGGAAGTGAAGACCATCATGCGCGAGGCGCATGGCATCGCCGGCGGCATGGCGGACGACTTCACCGTGCGCGACCAGACAGCCATCGCGCAGGCGGCCACCAGCACGAGCTCCGTAATGACGTCGCTGCTCGCGGCCATTGCATCGGTGTCACTGGTGGTCGGCGGCATCGGCATCATGAACATCATGCTCGTCTCCGTCACCGAACGTACGCGCGAGATCGGTATTCGCATGGCGGTCGGCGCGCGCGGCGCTGACGTCATGCTCCAGTTCCTCGTGGAGAGCGTGGTCATGTGCCTGCTCGGCGGACTGATCGGGCTGGGCGTCGGCGCCGGCGGCGCGTCGCTCGTGGGACACCTTACCGGATGGAGCGTCTCCACTCCCGCCTCGGCCGTGTTGCTCGCCGTCGGCTTCTCGGCGGCGGTCGGCATCTTCTTCGGATTCTACCCGGCGCGCAAGGCTGCCGCGCTGGATCCCATTCAAGCGCTGCGCTTCGAGTAGGGCGCCGCATTCATACGAGAGGAGCACCTGATCATGACGAGACTCTACATCGCGCGGCGTTGGGCGCTGGCGCTGGCCGCATTGGGCGCGCTGTCCGCAACACCAGTAGCCGCAGACGCGCAGCAGAAGATCACCTTCGACGACGCCATCGCGATCGCGCTCAGGCAGAACACGTCGCTCAAGCAGGCGGAGAACACCGCATCGCTGAGCGGAGCGGCTGTGGCGCAGCGCAGGAACGCGCTGTTGCCCACGCTGTCGCTCAGCACGACCAGCGCGCAGAACGTGGGACGCAGCTTCAATCAATCCGAGGGCGCCGTCATCACGCAGACCACGCAGTCGGCAAGCTTTGGCTTGTCGTCCGCGGTGACGCTCTTCGACGGCCTGCGCAACGTGCGCGCGCTCAATCAGGCGAGGCTCGAGGAGAACGCGTCCACCAGCGAGCTGACGCGCGCTCGGCAGACGACAGTGTTCACGGTGGCGAGTGACTTTCTCACGCTCGTCACCGCGCAGGGACAGCTCGACGTGCAGCGCGAGAACCTGGCGGCGCAGGACGCGCAGGAGAAGCAGCTCAGCGTGCTGGTTTCCGCCGGCGCGCGTCCCATCTCCGATCTCTACCAGCAGCAGGCGCTCACCGCGAGCGCGCAGTCGAGCGTGGTGACATCCGAGCGCGCCGTGGAGCTGGGCCGCATCGCGCTCATCCAGACGTTGCAGCTGGACCCTCGCGGCACCTTTGATTTTGTGTCGCCACCTGCGCCCAGTTCAGCCGACGGCATGCAGCGCTTCGCATTGGACAGCCTGCTCGACCGCGCTTTCGCCGCTCGCGCGGACCTGAGCGCGGACGCCACGCGCGTGGACGCGGCGGCGCAAGGCACGAAGGCGGCGAACGCGGGCCGCCTGCCCACGGTGTCACTGAGCGCGGGCTACAACACCGCGTACAGTTCCGCGACGGCGCTCAGCGTTGGCGAGCAACTCAACCAGCGTCGCGGAGGATCGGTTGGCATCGGTGTGTCGTTTCCCATCTTCGACCGCGGCGCGGTGAGCATCGCGTCGCAGCAGGCGAAGATCCAGGAGGACAACGCTCGGCTCACGCTCCAGGATCGCCGGCAGTCCATCGCGCTCGAGGTGCGCCGAGCGTACCTCGACTACGAGTCCACCAAGCAGCAGCTCACTGCGGCGCTTGCGCAGCAGAAGGCCGCGGACCTGGCGGTGTCGGCGACACAGCAGCGGTACCAGATCGGGTCGTCGACGTTGCTGGAGCTGACACAGGCTCGCGCGAGCCAGCTGCAGGCGGCGAGCGCCGTAGTGACCGCGCGATACACGATCGCGTTCCAGCGGGCGCTGATGTCGTACTACACCGGCGACCTGCAACCTGATGCGGTGACACTGGGCTCGTAGTCAGCTCTGACTGGGACTGGAGACTGGAGTCTGGAGACTGGAGACTGACCGTGCTGGCAAATCACACTCGGTCGCCAGTTTGTCAGTTCCCACTCCAGTCTCCAGTCTCCCGTTGTCAGTCCCCAGTCACAACGGCCAGATGCGCTGCCAGGCGACTGAGCGTCTGGTGCCCGCCCTCCACCGCGCCGAACTTCGCCGCCTCCTCGCGCGGCGATGCCGTCTTGAACTGCATGTACAATGTCACGCGCGTCTTCCCCCCTTCCTCGACGAACGTCACCGATGCGTTGAACTCGTTCGGATCGTTGTCCACGTCCTCGCCGTGCACATACGCGAGCCGCGCGGGACGCGTGACTTCCACATACACGACCCTGTTGGGGTAGTCAGTGCCATCGGGTCCATGCATGATGTTCCGCCACCGTCCGCCGACGCGCACATCCATTTCGAGCGTGGTGGTGGAGAATCCGTCGGGCCCCCACCATTCCCCGATGTGTTCGCGATCCGTAAAAGCATCGAACGCCTGTTCGCGCGACGCGTCGATGAGCCGCGTGATCGTCATCTCGCGGTTGGTGGTGGAGGTCGGGGCATTCTCGTACATCGATTCTCCGTGATCGTGCGTAAGAACGGCTATTTGCGGCGCGGTGTCTTCTTCGCGGCTTTGCTTGGCTTGATCGTCCTGGGCGACGCTCCTTTCGTGAGGTACGCGTCCAACCTGCCGAGGCTGCCCCCATAGAACCTCCGGTAGTGCTCGGTCCAGTCGGCGACTTCCCTGATCGGCGCGGCCTCGAGGCGACAGGGACGCCACTGCGCTTCGCGTCCCTGCGTGATGAGACCGGCTTTCGCAAGCACCTTGATGTGACGCGACACGGCCGGCAGGCTCATCGCGAACGGCTCGGCCAGCTCGTTCACGGTGGCTTCGCCCGACGCGAGCCGCGCGAGGATCGCGCGCCGCGTGGGGTCGGCCAGCGCCGCGAAGGTGGTGCTCAGTCGATCAGTCGCCATTGGCTTTCACGCTGGTTAAATAACCCTTATGTTAAATACATCACTGTACCGACCGTGTCAATGGACCAATTGTCATCCTGAGCGAAGCGAAGGATCTGCACGTACTGTCTCGTAGGCGGACGTGCAGGTCCTTCGCTTCGCTCAGGATGACAATAGCACTGACGGAGAACCGGATGCCGAACGCGACGACGGCTGTGATGTGCGCGACGATACTCACCGTCGCGGCGTGTGGTGGCACTGACGCGCCGCCCACCACGGTGCAGGTGTCGGACAGCCTTGTCACCGGAATCGTCGTCCAGCCCATCAAGGCGACGACCAGCACGTCAACGACGTACTACTCGTCATCCAGCCTCGGCCTCGCGTGGACCGCTCCGAGGAAGAGCATGCTGGTTCGATACGATGTGCGGCTGACGGATCAGGGCACGGGCATTCGCTCGACCGTCACCAGCCTCACGACGAGCGTCACCATCACGGGCCTCAAGGCCGCGACGGGCTACAGGGTCGACGTGATCGCCTGTGGCACCGATGCGTGCACCGACCCCGCAGCGTCAACAATCACCACGATGCCGAACGAGGTGTGGCAACTGCAGGGCTCGGGCGCGAACGTGGCCGGTCTCACGCGCAGCGTTCCCGATGGCAACGTCAAGCTGCACGTGGTGCGCTATGGTGCCGACGCTCCGTCGGCGCTCGCAGGCAGGTTGATCATGTACTACGGCCCATTCCAGGCGAACGCGAAAGGACTCGCCGCTGGTGTCACCACCGCGCCGGCGACGACGAGCGCGGGCAGCAGCTACCTCGCATTCACGAGCCTGGTGGGTACGTCGGGACTCATCAGTCCAACCTCGGCGGCGCCGCTCGTGCGTGACGTCAATACCGGCCAGGGCGTGCCGCTGTCGGCGGCGCTCGGCGGCAGGATGCGTCTCTTCTTCGAGGCGACGGACGCGTCGAACCGGACGCGCATCCTTTCACTCGACGCGCAGGACGGCTACGCGGGACGCGACTTTAACAGCGGCGCGGCCACCACGTGCGCGTCGACAGCGGACTACGCCGGCGGCGGTTGCGCGCCGACGGTGGTGATCGGGCTCGAGGGCGACGCCGCGAATGGCAACGCGCGCATCGCGAATGCCAGGCAGTTCAAGATCGGTTACCCCACACAGTCCGACTGGCGATGGGACGGCGCCGTTGGAACGTTCATGGTGTTCACGACGGACGCGATACCGGGCTGTTCAACCTCGCAGCGCAATCACGGCTACGCCGTATGGGACGGCGTGCGCTGGGTGGTGCAGTATGCATCCGTTGGTGGGTGTCCCAAGCTGCTCGCGAGCATGCAGGCGGCGCATCCCGTGCACCTCGGTGGTGGCCGGTACAAGCTCTACTACGGCGATCCATCGGACATCACGGGCAAGGTGGCCAACTCGAACCTGCCCTTCCTCGGTCCGAAGAAACTGCTCTTTGCCGACGCCGCACTCACCGGCGACCCAGCGCGCGTGGACTTCGAGGATTGGGAGCCGGTGTCGGCGGCACGCACCATCACCTTTCTCTGGCCCGATGGCAGTACGCTCAACGCGACCGCGCGCGGCTACATCGACGACTTCAGCATCGTCGCGCCAACGGCGGACCTGTCGCTCCAGGTGTTCTACGTGGCGATCACCGACGGCACGATCGCGCCGTTCAGCGCGGCGGCGATCCTGGTCAATCCGTGATTCATCGAAGTGCATCGCGCGCGAGACGCGCATTGCGTGAAACACGTTCACCGCTGAGCGGACGCGCATCGCGAGAAACACGTTCACCGCAGAGGACGCAGAGGAGCAGAGGGTCGCAGAGGAACTGCAACAACAGGAGTCCTTGTCCTTCTCTTTTCAGCGGCATTGCACCGGGCGATAGCCATCAGTGATTCGTGACGCCTTCATCACTTTCAGGCTCTTCAGGAATCCTGTGGGTAGGCAATCACAGGACTTGTGACTTTGGTGTTCCCGATCGATCTCGACGCGACCCGCGAAACGCCGCGCCAGTCGGGCCGGCTCTGTCGCGAGGGACGGTGGGGCGAGTCTCTGGGAACGACGACAACAGGCCGATCTGAGCCGACTGAACGCCGAACCGACGAACGGCGCCTCTCGATCAGACCGGCAGCGTCAACGAGAGGTCGTTGGTGATGCGCATAGGAGGGACGAAGGCGCACGGAGTGAATCGGCTATTGTCCGCCAACAAGTCCGCGCCCTTGGTCGTTCAAGAACATCGCGCCACTCGCATCACTTCACATCTCGACGCGACCCACAACAGAGTCCGAAGAGCCACTTTTCATTGCTTTGCTTTTGCCGTCCTCTGCGTACCTCTGCTCCTCTGCGTCCTCTGCGGTAAACGGCATTTCGACCTACTTCACTTGGCTGTGCACCGGCTGTAGCACCAGTCGAGGCATGCTCAGGATGATGCCTTGCCGCCTGTGCGCAGGAACTCCGCCAGCTCGTCCGGCAGCTCGCTCGCCACAATGGCGCGTGCCGCTTCCTCGACGTCGTACTCCACGCGCACGAACTCCACGACGACGCCCTTCTCCGTGACGTCGAGAAGCACGTATCCCGCGCGCGGGTCACCATCCTTGGGACGCCCGACGCTGCCGGTGTTCACGAAGTGGACATCGTTCACCACACGGTGCCACGGCTTGTGCGTGTGCCCAACGGCAATCACGTCGCCCGCGTGCGCGCCCATGCGCTCGGCCATGGTATGCAGGAACTCGTCCGAGCGGTCTTCAGTGACGTACACCGTATTGAGCACCTGATTGCCGTGGAGCAGACGAATCGTTGGGCCGGCGCAATGTCCGCCGAGTGGCCGGATGTCCATGCGGAAGGGCAAGCCCGCGAGGAAGCGCTTCGAGTCTTCTGACGTGTGCGCCAGGGTCCACGTGAAGCTCTGGTGCGCGATGTCCTCCTGATGCGCGTTCTCGCTGCGACAACCGCAATGCTTGTAGCCCGCTGCGACAGTCGTGTCGTAATTACCGGAGACGCCAGCGATGCCCGCAGCCTGAATCATCTCGATGACTTCGTTCGGCCACGGCGCGTAGCCAACGAGATCGCCGAGGTGGTACATCGCCGCGACGGGTTCCCTGGCTCCAACGTCGCGCAGCACCGCTTCCAGCGCGGGACGATTGGCGTGCACATCGGAGAGCAGGAGAAATCGCATCACGCTACTCGATCGCCAGCGTCATCACCGTTGCCGACGCCGGGCACGCACCCTGGAATTCGGCGGTCGCGCGCACGTCCTCAGGAACCGCATCACGTGTCGTGACGGTGAAGCCGAAATTCGGGAAGTACGTGTCGGCCGTCGTGGTCAGCAGGTAGAGCGCCTTGGCGCCCCGCGCTTCCGCCTCCGCGACGGCGCGCGTCACGAGCACGCGCCCGAGTCCGCGGCTGCGCCACGCCGGCGTTACTGCGACCGAGCGCAGCAACGCATGCTCTCCCGTGTGTCCGCACGCCTCGATGCCCGCGACGCCGACGATCTCACCGGCGTCCTCCGCGACGACAAAGCACGGCAGCGCCTCGTGCACGCCGTCCAACGGCAGCGCGGATGCAGTGAGCAGCGCGGCGACCGCTGGCTCGTCGTGCCATGTGGCCAGGCGCAACGTGGCGCCTGGCACTTCCTGTGTGGTCATGTCAATTCTCCTTACGAGCAGCAGCCGGGAGCGCAGCACGCATCGCTGGTGCTAGCGGTAGCGGCCGGCATGGCCAGTGGTGCACGAACCGCCGGAGTGCCCGGCTTGGTGGCGCGCACGAACGCGCCCATGAACTTACCGTCGACGTCTCGCGCGAATTGCTGTGCGTCGAGGCCCGTGTTGGCCAGGAACGCCGCGGCATCCTCCGCCTTGTAGATGCGCGTCGGTTCGATGCTCGGGTTCTCGAAGCCCACGTCTCGCAGCAGTGCGAGAAACTCCTGCTCCTCGAGCGCACCGGCCACGCACCCGACCCACAGCTCCATGCTGCGCTTGATGGCGGCGGGCACCTCGCCGCGCACGACCACGTCGGACACCGCGAAGCGTCCACCGGGCTTGAGCACGCGGAACGCTTCTGCGAGCACCTTCCGCTTGTCGCCGGACAGGTTGATGACGCAGTTCGAGATGATGACGTCCACCGTCCTGCTCGGCAGCGGGATGTCCTCGATGTGTCCGCGCAGGAATTCGACGTTCGTAGCGCCGGCGCGCGCCTTGTTCTCGTTCGCGAGGGCGAGCATGTCGTCCGTCATGTCGAGTCCGTATGCCTTGCCAGTCGGCCCAACACGCTTGGCCGAGAGCAGGACGTCGATGCCGCCGCCGGAGCCGAGGTCGAGGACGACTTCACCCTCGCGGAGGTCGGCGAGCGCCGTCGGGTTGCCGCAGCCCAGCGACGCCAGGAGCGCCTCGGCGGGAATGCCGGCCGCCTGCCCTTCGTCGTAGAGGTTGGCGGTGATGGGATCCCAGCTCTCGGTGGTGGCGCCGCAGCAGCCGCTCGATCCCGTGGCGGGCCCGCAACACGACGCGGCCTGCCCGTCCGTGACGCGACGTGCCGCCTCGCCGTAGCGGGCCTGCACCGTCTCTCGCAGCGCCGCGATGTCCTGCCCATGCGCGCCTGCCGTGTCCTGCGTCGATGCGTGACTCATGGTGTGGCTCCTTTCAGCAGAAAAAGTTGATGTATTGGACAATAGAAAAGCGTCAGCAGCAGTTCACTTTCAGCGCGCGAGAGGCGCGCGGCCGGAGCGATGAGAGCAGCGCCTCGGTTTCCACGAACGCATCGCGCGCCAGGGCGTAGTACGCCCACCGGCCTTCCCGCCGGTCGGTGACGAGGCCTGCGTCCTTCAGGACTTTGAGATGATATGACAACCGCGACTGTCCGGTGGCCAACGCGTCCGTCAGGTCGCACACGCACTTCTCGCCATCCAGCAGACGCGCAATGATCTCGACGCGCGCCTGGTCGGCGAGCGCGTTGCACAACTGGGCGATACGTGGGATGTCGAGTGTCGCGGCGGTCATGCCCGCATGATAGCAGGTTTTTTTGATGCGTCAAGCCCGACGCCGGCCGATCGTCCAGCACGCTGGCATTCGGCTCCAGAAATGCACCCACTGTGCCGAGACTGAGCTTATGGCGGAGCCACGTGCAGTTCGGGCACGGAGCGCTCCATCCCGTGGCAATCCCAGCTGCGGCCTTCGCCGGCGGCGGACCACGGCTGCGATCAATGGAGTTTGATTCTCTCTCGCATGGATTGGCTTCGCGCATTGGTACTCCGAGGTGCTTTCACACAGCAGGACATCGCGCGAGAGCGAGCTGCCGTGCCGGCGGAGCTCGATTCGCGCTGTCTCGCGCGACCAGTCGTCAGATGCATCACGGCCCTCCTCACACTCGCGAGTGTCCTGCCGAGCACGAGCGCCGGAGCGCAGAAGCTCCAATTCCGGCAGCTCACGCCCGACGACGGCCTCGTGAGTTCACAGGTCAGCGCGATCCACCAGGACAGCCGCGGCTTCATGTGGATGGGAAGCCCCCGCGGCCTGAGTCGCTACGATGGCTATTCGTTCGTCACCTACCGGCATCGTGCGGACGACCCCACGAGTCTGGGTGACAATCACGTCCACGCGATGCACGAAGATCGCGACAAGACGCTGTGGATCGCGACGAACCAGGGACTGTCCCGTTACGACGCGGCGCGAGACGCCTTCACCAACTACCGCATCGCGGCAGGCGAGACGCTCGGCGTCAACAGGATGTTGTCAACGGGCACCACGCTGCTCGTGGCCACCAACCGCGGCCTGTACTCGTTGGACCGCACCACGGGAAAGGCATCGCGATACGGCAGCGCCTCTTTCGCGTCGTCCACAATCCGCGCCCTGTACGAGGACCGTTCCGGGCACATCTGGGTTGGAACCGAGCTCGAAGGCGCATTCGAATTCGATCCGGTACGCGGCTCAACGCGCGCCTGGGCACCTGACCCCGATGACCCGACGAGCTTCCCCGCCGCCCACGCCAATGGATTTCACGAGGATTCGTCCGGCGCGATGTGGATCACGTCGTACGGTGCCGGTCTCATCCGCCTCGACCGGACGACGGCGGTCGCGACACAGTACTCCATCGATCCCCGCGATCCCCTGTTCGCGGCGAGCAAGTGGATCCTGAACAGCATGGCCGAGGGACGCCGAGGGCTCTGGCTCGGCACGGAGAATGGTGGGCTCGACTACTTCGATTTCGCCACGAAGCAGTTTCACCACAACCGCTTCGATGCGAACAATCCCTCCAGCATCAGTAGCAACTCGCTGTGGGCACTCCACCGCGATCGCACTGGACTGATCTGGGCAGGCACGTTTGCCGGGGGCGTGAACATCTCCGCGCCGAACAGTAGCGCGATCCATCGGTATCGCTCCGTGCCTGGGGATCTCACCAGCCTCAGCTTCAACTCGGTCAAGGCTTTCAAGGAGGACTCCAAGGGCCGCATGTGGGTGGCCACCGATGGTGGCGGCCTTAACCGCTTTGATCGCGCGACCGGGCGGTTCGTGCGCTACACCTCGGCCACGAGCAACCTGAACTCGGACGCCGTGCTCGCCATCGCCGAGGATCCGGCGGGTATGCTGTGGATCGGCACGTGGGCCGGCGGCCTCAGTCGCTTCGATCCCGGTTCGGGGCGATTCACGCCGTTTCCGAAGGCTGACAGCCGCTCCGGCGTGAACAGCGTCTTCTCGCTGCTGTTTGATCGAGCGGGCATCCTCTGGATCGGCACGTTCAGTGAAGGCCTTCGACGCTACGATGCGAAGACGGGGATCCTGACGACCTATCCGCTGGCGACGATGGAAACCGGGGTGCACGTCATCCTCGAGGCGAGCGACGGCAACCTCCTGCTCGCCACCGAGAACAGCGGGTTCTTCATCTTCGACCCGCGCACGGGGCGAAAGACGGTCTACCAGGCGGGCAGAAACAGCATCAGCAGCAACCAGGTCACCTCCTTGCTCGAGTCGGAGCCCGGCGTCATCTGGATCGGCACGATCGCGGGCCTGGACCGGCTGGACCGCCGAACCAACACCTTCCAGCACTTCACGGATGCGGATGGTCTCGCGAGCCCGATCGTCTCGGGCCTCGCGATGGATGCCGCACGCAAGCTGTGGGTCAGCGGCGATCGTGGCATCACGCGCTTCGATCCGGCGGCGAAGACGGGTGAGCACTATGCCGTCGCCGATGGATTGCAGGGCAGCGAGTTCAACGCGCGCGCCTCGTATGAGGCTCGTGATGGCACCCTGTTCTTCGGCGGCACACAGGGCTTCAACACGATTCGCCCTGACGGCATCGTCCGAAACACACGCGCCCCGCACGTCGCACTCACGGGATTCGAGCTGTTCAACAAGCCCGTCGCGATCGGCGGTGTCGACTCGCCGCTGCAGTCCAGCATCACAGTCGCCGAGCAGCTGGTGTTGCGGCATGGCCAGTCGGCGTTCTCCATCGAGTTTGCCGCGCTGGACTTCACGGCGCCGGAGAAAAACCAGTACGCGTACCGGCTCGAGGGGCTCGACGACGACTGGAACGACGTGGGCACCAAGCGCTCCGCGTCCTATACGCATCTCGGCGCGGGAAGCTATGTCTTTCGCGTCAAGGCCATGAACAACGATGGCGTGTGGAACAACGAGGGCGCATCGATTCGCGTCGAGATCCTTCCGCCGTTCTGGGCCACCTGGTGGTTCCGCACGCTTGCCTTGTCGCTCGTCGCGGCGGCGGCGTATGCCCTGCTTCGCGCCAGGCACACGCGGCGCACCGAATTCGCGCGGGCGGCGAAGATCCGCGCGTCCAATGAGGAACGCCAGCGTCTCGCGGCAAGCATTCGCCACCTGCTCGACGCGTCCGGCGAGGGCATTTACGGGCTCGACGTGCGCGGCGACATCACGTTCGTGAACCGCCGCGGATCGGAGATGCTCGGGTTCGAGCCCGAGGAGCTCGTGGGACACTCGATGCACGACCTGACGCATCACTCTCGGCGTGATGGCACGCCCTATCCGCGCGCCGAGTCTCCCATCGAGCGCGCGGCCAGGGACGGCGTGCCCTGCGAGGTGGGCGACGAGGTGTTGTGGCGCAAGGATGGCACGCCCATCCAGGTGGAGTATGCCGCGGCCCCCGTGCTCGACGACGGCACGCTGTCGGGTGCAGTGGTCAATTTCCGCGACATCACGGCGCGTCGGCGAGTGGAGCTCGAGCTCATCCTCGCGCGCGATGCCGCCGAGGCGGCAAGTCGCGCCAAGAGTGATTTCCTTGCGCGGATGAGTCACGAGTTGCGGACGCCACTCAATTCGATCATCGGCTTCGCCAACGTACTACTCAGGAACAAGCGCCAGGCGCTCAAGGACGAGGAGCTTACGTATCTCGATCGCATCTCCGGCAGCGGCAGGCATCTCCTCGGCCTGATCAACGACATCCTCGATCTCTCCAAGATCGAGGCGGGACGCATGACGCTCGAGATCTCCAGCGTCATGCTCGACACGCTCGTTCGCGAGACGGTCGAACAGTTCGAGTCGCAGACGAAGGACACCGCCGTCACGCTGCGCACTGAGATTCCGAGGACCATTCGTTCGCTCGAGACCGACGCGGTGCGCATGAAGCAGGTGCTGATCAACCTGATCGGAAATGCACTCAAGTTCACCGAGAAGGGCGAGATCGTCGTCAGCATCGATGTCGATCGCGATGGCCGGCCCAACTGCCTCACGGTGCGGGACACGGGCATCGGCATCCCGGCCGACCGCCTCGCCGCGATCTTCAAGGTGTTCGAGCAGGCAGACTCCACCACGGCGCGCCGCTTCGGTGGCACGGGGCTCGGGCTCGCGATCTCTCGTTCGTTGTGTGAGCTGATGGGCCATTCTCTCGACGTCGACAGCGTCGAGGGGGCGGGCACCACCATGAGCGTGCGACTCGGCAGCCCGGTGGGCGAGTGGCAACTGAGCACGCCAATGGGGACGCCGGTCACTCGGTCCGACCGCTCTGCTAGTGCCCTCGGCGCGCCGTACGTCCTCGTCGTCGACGACGACCCGGACGCGCGGCTCCTCCTCGGCCAATTGCTGGAGGAGGAGGGTTGCCACGTGTTGCACGCGGGAACTGCCGTGGACGCATTGCGCCTGGCGCGCGATCAATTGCCGGCGATGATTTTTCTGGACTTGCACCTGCCAAGCATCAGCGGCTTTGACCTGTTCCGAATCTTCCAGACAGACGATGCATTGAAGTCGACGCCGATCGTCATCGTCAGCGTCACGGGGACAGATTCACGGAGCGCGCTTCCGGGCGCGGCGGCGATCCTCGACAAGCCGGTGACTCGCGAGCAGATCCACGACCTTGTTGATTCCTGGCTTCACGCCGCGGCGCATCGGTAGTCGCACCATCTCGGCCACGTCACGGAACGCCATTCGTGCCACGCGATTCGTCAGGAACATTCCCGCGCTGCGTGCTCTGCCGCGCGGACGATGTCGCGCTCTATCACGCCGGCGGCGAGCGCACGTTTTACAGATGTGCGTGCTGCTCCCTGGTCTACGTCGACCCGGGCCAGCGCCTCACACCACTGCACGAGGTCCTGCGCTATGTGGACCATCGCAACGACGCGTCGGATCACGGATACCTGCGCTTTCTCGAGCGCCTCACGGCTCCGCTCCTGGAGCGGCTGCCTCGAGGCGCCGCCGGCCTCGATTTCGGATGCGGTCCATCACCCGCGCTGTGTGAGTTGATGCGGTCGAGCGGGCACTCCATGTCCGCGTACGACCCGGTCTTCTTCCCCGACGAACAGGTGCTCGCCAACACCTATGACTTCGTGACGTGCAGCGAAGTCGCGGAGCACGCCCACGATCCGCACGCACTGTTTGCGCAGCTCGACGCGTTGACTCGGCCCGGTGGGACTATTGCGGTCATGACGTCGTTCTACGATCCCACCGCGCCGTTCGGCGAATGGTGGTATCAGCGCGACCGAACCCACGTGTCGTTCTTTGTCGCGGAAACGATGCAGTGGGTCGCGCGGTGCTTCGGGTGGACGGTGTCGTTCCCTGCGCCGAACGTCTCGCTCTTCGTCGTGGGAACGACGTAGTCATCCTGAGCCCTTCGACGTCGCTCAGGGTAAACTTCGCGAAGGATCTGCACCTGGTCTGCACGTGGGTCGCCTTGCCGCCCGAATCGTGGTCGTCCATATTCGCGGTCCTCGTAGTAACTGATACATCGTCCGTGACGCGGGTGCGTTGCTCCACCTTCGCGGTTTGTTGCAGACGCCTGCGTCAGTGCTACCTCGATCGCATTCCCCCGGACTGGAGGCGAAACGAATGAAGACGCAATTGTGGCGACGGATGGCGCTGGCAGGAGCGCTGCTCGGCGCGGCGACACCGGCAGGTGCGCAGAAACAGTGGGTCGGCGCGATGACGGGCGCCCAGGAGGTACCCGGCAATCCGTCGACGGCAACAGGATGGGCAGACATCTTCCTGTCCGGCCACATCCTGACGGTCAACCTTGTCTGGCAGGGGCTGCTCGGTGGCAATCCTGCAGCGGCGCACATTCACTGCTGCATCTCGGCGCCAGGAACCAACGTAGGAGTCGCGGTGGGATTCCCGAACTTTCCCGCGGTGCTCTCCGGGACGTATACCGGCATCTTCGATCTCACCGATCCCACCGTCTACACCAATGGATTCCGCAACAACTTCGGCGGGGGCACAGCCGCGGGGGCAGAGGCGGCGTTGATCGCGGGACTGGATGCTGGAAGGGGGTACACCAATATCCACAACGCGACCTGGCCCGGTGGAGAAATCCGTTCGAACGTCGTCGCGACACCGGAACCGGCGTCGATGGCTCTCGTTGCGACCGGTCTCCTCGCGTTCGCGGGCGTTGGTTTCAAGAGACGCCGCTCCGCGTAAACTGGGCGTTGTCCCTGGGAGAGACTTGCAACTCACAACTCAGAACTGGCTGAGTCGATCCCACTCGGTCGGTTCTGAGTTTCGAGTTTGAAGACGAATATTGGCAGAATCGCGCGCCACTCGCATCAGTGAGAGTCTCGACGCGACCCGTACGAAAGCCCGCAGAGCCTGAGTTCTTGGCAAGGTGCGCATGAGACCGGCGGCGTCAGATGATTGCTACCGGATCGCCTACAACCGGTTCGTAGCGCACGTCACCCAGCGGTACGGCATCCCGCTGCAGCTCCGCAACATCACGGACCCGTTTACCGGCGATCTCGATGGCGTGGCGATTCACGTCGACTACAACCTCGAGCCGGCCGATGCGCTCTTCATCGCGGCGCACCTGGTGGGCCACACGATTCAGTGGAACGTCAGCGTCGAGGATCGCCACATCGGCCTCCTTCCGGTCCCGATCCCGTGTGCGGACGACGCGCTCCTCGCGTCCCTCGACCGATATGAGCGCGATGCCGCTCAGTACAGCCTGCAGCTTCTGCACGACGCAGGGATCCGCGATCTTGACCAGTGGTTCTCGGATTACGCGGAGTGCGATGTCCAGTACCTGCTGAGTTACTACCGCACCGGTGTAAAGCGCGCACCACTGGACTTCTGGATCGACGACACCACGCCCGTGACGCCGCTGCCGATTCCGCACGTCACCTTCTCTCGCTGGGTCGAGTCGCGGAACGACGGAATCGTCATCTAGAGAGATCGTCGCCGGCACCACTGCTCCGTCCGAGGAGCCCGCCGTTAGAGCCCGCCGTCAGAGCCCGCCGTCAGAGCCCGCCGTTAGTGCACGCCGTCAGTGCCCGCCGTCAGTGCCCGCCGTCAGTGCACGCCGTCAGTGCACGCCGTCAGTGCACGCCGTCAGTGCACGCCGTCAGTGCACGCCGTCAGTGCCCGCCGTCAGTGCCCGCCGTCAGTGCCCGCCGTCAG
>JANOIJ010000099.1:0-7064 GCA_031407575.1 Gemmatimonadaceae bacterium
CGGATCATGATTCTGCCAGAGTTGGGCGGTCGCGTGCAGATGGCGCTCGACAAGACGAATGGGCGTCACTTCGTCTATCACAACCAGGTGATCAAGCCGGCGCTGGTCGGGCTCACCGGTCCCTGGGTGTCTGGAGGCATCGAGTTCAACTGGCCGCAGCATCACCGCCCCAGCACCTTCGAGCCGCTCGGGCACCTCATCACCGAGCAGTCCGATGGCAGCAAGACGGTGTGGAGCTCGGAGATCGAGCGCATGACGCGCACGAAGGGAATGGTCGGGTTCACCCTTCATCCCGATCGGGCCTACCTGGAGCTCGACGTGCGGCTCTTCAATCGGACGAGCGAGCCGCAGTCGTTTCTCTGGTGGACGAACATCGCGGTCCACGCCGGCGACGGCTACCGCTCGATCTTCCCACCGGACGTGCACGCCGTGATGGATCACGGCCGGCGGGACGTGTCCGCATTCCCGATCGCGACGGGCACGTACTACAAGGTCAGCTACGCCCCGGGCACGGACATCTCGCGCTGGTCCACGATCCCCGTGCCCACGTCGTACATGGCCTGCGAGTCCGCTTTCGACTTCATCGGCTGCTACGACGACGGCGCGCAGGCAGGCACGATGCACGTCGCCGATCATCACGTGGTGCCCGGCAAGAAACAGTGGACCTGGGGCAACGGTGATTTCGGACTCGCCTGGGAGCGACAGCTCACAGACGAAGACGGGCCGTACGTGGAGCTCATGGCCGGCGCCTACTCCGACAATCAACCCGACTTCTCCTGGATCATGCCGGGCGAGGAGAAGCGCTTTACGCAATACGTCTTCCCCTTCAAGGCGATCGGCGGCGCAAGGAACGCGAGCCGAGACGCGGTGCTCAATCTCGAGCTGCGCGAGGGACGCGCACGGTTCGGCGTGTATGTGACGCAACCTCGAACGGTCGTCATTCGCCTGTTCGCGCGTGGCACGCTCATTCACGAGCGGATCGCAGAGGTCTCGCCTGCGACGCCGCTCTCCGAGAGCGTGGATGTGGATGATGAAATCCTGGAGCACGATCTGTCGCTGGAGGTCTGGTGCGCCGACGCCCTGCTGCTGCGCGTCGCCCCCGTGGCGCGTGAACGCACCACGATACCCGAACCGGCTCGCCCCGCGCCGCCGCCGGCCGAGATTGCATCCAATGAGGAGCTCTTTCTCAACGCGCTCCATCTCGAACAGTACCGGCATCCGACCTTTGCCCCCGAGCGATACTACGAGGAAGCGCTCCGCCGCGATCCGGGCGACTCGCGCTGCAACAACGCACTCGGTGCCCTCTCGTATCGCCGCGGACGCTTCGCCGAGGCGGAGTCCTACTTCCGTCGCGCCATCGCTCGGCTCACCGCGCGGAACCGGAATCCGTACGACAGCGAGCCGTACTACAACCTCGGCCTCACGCTGCGCATGCGTGGCCGCGATGACGAGGCGTTCGATGTCTTCCACAAGGCGATCTGGACCCACGCCTGGCGCGCTCCGGCGTACTACGAGCTCGCCCGCCTCGCGACGCGACGGGGCGAGCTGACCCGGGCCGTCGAGCTGGCGGAACGAGCGCTGGAGACCAACGCGCATCACCACCGCGCGCGGCATCTTCAGATCGCGTTGCTGCGGCACCTGATGCGTACGAGCGAAGCCCTCGCGCTCGCCGAAGTGGCCCTCGCGCTCGATCCCATGGAGCCTGGCGCGCATTTCGAGCGTGTCCTGCTCACCGGAGACCCGAGTGCCGTCCCGCCGGTGCATGCCACCACACACGATCTGATCGAACTCGCCCTCGACTATCAGCACGCCGGCCTGTTCACCGAAGCGCTCACCCTGCTCGATCGCGCCACACCCACGTCTCCGCTGGTCCGCTACTACTCGGCATGGATCGCCCTGCAGTACGGCGATCGCGCCGCGGCGCACCGATATCAGGAGGAAGCTCGCAGTCTGTCGCCGGACTTCTGCTTTCCGAACCAGGTCGAGTGTGTTGCCGCACTGGAGGCAGCGCAGGGGCTCGACCCGGACGACCCACGGGCGCC
This sequence comes from Gemmatimonadaceae bacterium, assembly GCA_031407575.1. GTDB lineage: Bacteria > Gemmatimonadota > Gemmatimonadetes > Gemmatimonadales > Gemmatimonadaceae > AG11. The sequence continues at coordinate 2,043 of JANOIJ010000099.1, forward strand.
GTACTATCTGGGCAACTTCTGGAACGCGCGCCGGCAGTACGAGAACGCCATTCGCTGCTGGGAGCGGTCCCGCGCACTGGACGCTGACTTTCCCACGGTGCATCGGAATCTCGGGCTCGCCTACATGAACAAGCGCGGCGACACCCTGCGCGCACTCGATGCCTACGAGCGAGCCCTGGCGCTCGACGACACTGACGCGCGCGTCCTGTTCGAGCTCGACCAGCTCCGCAAGAAACTCGGCGTCTCGCCGAGCGAGCGGTTACGACTGCTCGCGGAAAGGCCGTCGCTCGTCGCGACCCGAGACGACCTCACGATCGAGTACGTGACGCTACTCAATCTCGGAGGCCACTGCGGTCGTGCGCTCGATACCCTGCTCGGGCACACCTTCCATCCGTGGGAAGGAGGCGAGGGCAAAGTCGCGGCACAGTATGTCGCGAGCCTGGTCGAGCTGGGGAAGGACGCGCATGCCGCCGGCCGTTATGACGATGCGCTCGCTTTGCTGTCGCACGCCGAGTCATATCCGCGGAATCTCGGAGAGGGCAAGCTCCCGGGCACGAGCGACGTTCAGATCCACTATCATCGCGGAGTCGCGCTCGAGGCACTCGATCGTGACGAAGAAGCGCGAGAATCGTTCGAGCTGGCTGCCGCGCTCTCCACGTCGGCGTCGAGGTTCTGCAACGAGCTATTGCCTGGCGACCTGTATCATCGCGGATTGGCATGCGCCAAGCTGGGTCGCGCGACGCAGGCGCACGCTCTGTTCGCCCAACTGGTCGCGTACGGCGAGCAGCACCGCGATGACGAGGTGCAGATCGACTACTTCGCCGTGTCGCTCCCCGACTTCCTGCTGTTCGACGAGGATCTCAGCCTCCGCAATCGGATCGACTGTGAATACATGATCGGACTCGGGTTGCTCGGGCAGGGGCACCACGCAGTCGGTCGCGAGCATCTCGCGCGGGTTCTCACGCTCGACCCAGCGCATCTCGGCGCGTCCATTCAGCTCGCTGGCATCCTCGCCGAAACCACCACGAGCCCATGACCATGGATCGACGCGCCTTCCTCCACACCGCGGGCCGAGCGACGATCGTCCTCGGCTCTGCCCCGCTCTGGCCCAGCTTGGCCAATGCACTTCCCGGTGATTCGGAAGGCGATCTGGCGGCACGCACCGCGGCCAATCTCGCTGGGTCCTGGCGGTTCCGGCTCAACCCCACGGAAATGGGCCGGGAGTTCGCTGCCTGGTTCAAGACCCGCCTGCCCGCCGAGATGGCGCTTCCCGGCACGACGGACGAGGCAGGGTTCGGACAGCGCACCACTGGGTTCGAGCTCGGTCATCTCACACGCACCTTCCGGTTCGAGGGACACGCCTGGTTTCAGCGCGACATCGATATCCCCCCTGCCTGGAATGGCAAGCACATCACCCTGTTCCTCGAGCGCGCGCACTGGGCGACCACGGTGTGGCTCGACGAGACGGAGATCGGTACGCAGAACAGTCTCAGCACACCGCATGTGCACGACGTGACGACGGCGGCCACGCCAGGCCGGCATCAGCTCACGATCCGGGTGGACAACCGCTATTTGCTCGACGTCGGGCGAGACGCGCATAGCGTGACGGATCACACGCAGACCAACTGGAACGGCATCGTCGGACGGATCGAGCTTCGCGCCACCGATCCGGTGTGGATCGACGGTGTGCGTCTCTTCACCGACATCGCGCGCAAGTCGGTGCGCGCCGAGGTGACCATTCGGAACACGACCGGCGCGCCACTCGAGGGCACGCTCGGCATGCTGGTGAGCCGGAGCGGCCAGAGTGCACGGGTCGCACGGGCGTCATTGCCGGTGAGAGGAGCGGGCGGGCGGATGGTCGTCGATCTGACCGCCGAACTCGGACGCTCGGCGGCGCTCTGGGACGAGTTCGATCCGAGGCTCTACGAGGCGCATGTCACCCTCTCCACGGCGAACGGGCAATACAGCGATGCTCACGCGGAGACGTTCGGGCTGCGGCAGATCAGCCATCGCGGCAACCAACTGCTTCTCAACGAACGGCCGGCCTTTCTCCGCGGCAACCTGGAGTGCTGCATCTTCCCGCGTACCGGCTACCCGCCCACCGACGTGGAGGAATGGACGCGCATCTATGCGATCGCGCGGAGCTATGGGCTCAACCACTTTCGCTTTCACTCATACTGCCCACCCGAGTCCGCGTTCATCGCCGCCGATCGCGCGGGCTTCCTCCTGCACATCGAGTTGCCGTTCTGGGTGCATAACGTCGGCCGCGTACCAGAGCGCGACGCCTTCATGCGCGCCGAGGGCGAGCGCATCCAGGATGCGTATGGCAACCATCCGTCGTTCGTGATGCTCGCGCTCGGCAACGAGCTGCAGGGGGACTTCGACTTCATGAACGCGTTGACGAACGAGCTCAAACGTCGCGATCCACGGCGGCTGTACACCACGCATGCCGACTACTCGCGGCTCAAGCCGGAGCCATCCGGCGACTTCTATGTATGTCAGAAAGTCGCCCCGAAGAAGTTCATGCGATTGCACAACAGCGAACGGCTGAGCGGAGAGCTCGGCACCGATTTCGATTTTTCCTCGTACATCGAAGGGTTCGCGGTGCCTACCATCTCGCACGAGGTCGGGCAGTGGGTCGTGAATCCCGCCTACGACGACTTCGCGCGCTATACCGGTCCGCTCAAGCCGACCAATCTCGCCTCCTTCCGCGATCGGCTCGCCGAACGGGGGATGCTCGACCAGGCGAAGCAGATGTCGCTCGCGACGGGTCGATTCGCCTGGACGCTCTACAAGGAAGACATCGAGAGCGCGCTGCGAACGCCTTGCTTCGGCGGCATCCATCTGCTCCAGCTGCAGGATTTCCCCGGACAGGGTGAAGCATTGATCGGCCTGCTCAATGCGCTCTGGGACGAAAAGGGGATCATGACTCCGGCGCAGTTCCGGAACTTCTGCAGCGAGACCGTCCCGCTGCTGCGCACACCGCGGTTCGTCTGGACGAACGATCAGACTTTCCGCGCGGTCGCACAGGTCCGGCATCACGGGCGTACACCGCTCGCCTCGGCGCGCGCGACCTGGTCGCTGCGAGATACACGGGGGACGACCCTGGGCTCCGGAACATTCGCGCCGCGCACGATCGGCTACGATCTCAGCACGCTCGGCACCATCGAAGCGCCGCTCGCGTCGGTGGCCAAAGCGTCGCAGCTGGAAGTGTTGGTGGCGATCCCCGGCATACAGGCAGAGAACCGGTGGAAGATCTGGGTCTATCCGCGAGAGCTCGAGCTCCCCTCGCAGGGTGACGTCCTGATCGCACACAGCTACGACGCCACGGTGCGGGCTGCGTTGGCCGGGGGACGCCGCGTGCTCCTCCTCTCCGACCCAACGCGGCGTCATGCCTACGCTATCGCCTCGCAATGGCTGCCTGTGTTCTGGTCGCTGAGCTGGTTCGAGGCGCAGCCCGGGACGTCGAGCGTGCTGTGTGACCCCGAGCATCCCGCCCTCACGTCGTTCCCCACCGACTTTCACAGCGATTACCAGTGGCGCGAGCTACTCGAGACCTCGAAGGCCTTCGTGCTGAACGACGCGCCGAAGCAATACCGCCCCGTGATCCAGATGATCGATGACTATCACCGCAACCACAAGCTCGCCGCTCTCTTCGAGACTCGTGTCGGACCGGGCCGGCTGCTCGCCTGTGGGATGAACCTCACGGACACGGGCGCCACGAAACCGGTCGCGCGACAGATGCTACGCAGTCTCGTGGAGTACGTGCGCTCGCCGCAGTTCGCGCCGAGCACGGCGTTGGACAGTGGGCTTCTCGAGCGGCTGCTCGCCTGACGCGATCCGTCCTGCACTGATTCTTCAACAACCTCTTCCCCAGGTGCACGCCCGTGTCAATCTCACTGATGGTCCGATCGACGATCTGCGCCGCAAAGACCATGACGCCCGCTCGGCGTGTACACATCGCGACGCGCGTGAGCATGCTGCTCGCTTGCCTCACGCTCTCCTCTGTGCTCGGCGCTCAGCAACCCGCCGAAATCCCTCTCTGGCCCGCCGGCGCGCCGGGCTCCGAGGGAAAGTCCGCGCCCGAGAAGGTGCGGATAACGGACGAAGGCGATCACGTCGTCTCGAGCGTGCATCGCCCCACGATCACGCCCTATCTCCCCGAGCGACGCGTGGCCACCGGCACTGCGATCATCGTCGTCCCCGGCGGAGCACACCGCGAGCTGTGGATGGATCACGAGGGCCACAACGTCGCGCGATACCTTCGCGAGCGCGGCATCGCGGCCTTCATCCTCAAGTACCGCCTCGCGCGAGAAGCAGGGTCCACATACACCGTCGAGGGTCATTCACTCGCCGACATCCAGCGCGCGATTCGACTCGTACGGAGCAACGCTGCCGAGTGGGGGGTCGACACCGCTCGCATCGGCGTGATGGGGTTCTCCGCCGGTGGCGAGGTCGCCGCACGAGCAGCGGCCGGCTGGGAAGACGGCATCGTGGCGGCGGCGGACCCGATCGACCAGCAGTCGTCGCGGCCGGGGTTCCAGGTGTTGGTCTATCCAGCATGGGTCGAGCAGCTCACCGTGACGAAGCGATCGCCTCCTGTGTTCATCGTGGCCGGCTACGACGACATGCTCAGCATCTCGCGCGGCATGGGGACGCTCTTCCTCAAGCACAAGGACGCGGGCGTCCCGGCGGAGCTGCACATGTACGCCGCGGCCCGACACGGGTTCGGCATCCGAGCCACGAACCGGAGCGCGTCCGCCGGCTGGCCCGATCGGCTCGTGGAGTGGCTGACCGACATGAAGATGCTACCCGCGAAGTGACGGCGAGCTCACTGCGGATCGCTGATGGAGCGTCCGAGGCTGCGCGGACTGAAGCGATACGCGGCCGTTGTGCTCGAACGTCCCGCGCGCCCCCCCGCCCGCGGGGCGGTTTATCCCAGCACCACCGGAAGGGGGGTTGCGGGATGCGCGGTAAACGGCCCGGTGGGGGGGCGGGGGCGGCGGCGGCGGGAATCGCGCC
>JANOIJ010000144.1:0-2316 GCA_031407575.1 Gemmatimonadaceae bacterium
ACTACCGTTACGGTGTTCGCGCCTTCCGTGATCGCGACGTCCGTCGTAAACGCGCCACCCGCGCCGAGCGTCGCCGGCACACCGTTCACCGTGAGTGTGACGGCCGAGCTCGCGATCGCCGTGCCCATCACGTGCGCGACCAGCTCCTTCGTCACCAGCCCTTCCGCCGGACCCGTGACGGTCAGCGTCGGCGGCGTCGCATCCACCGTGATCTGGCGGACGACGCTCGTGTTATTCCCCGCCGCGTCCGTCGCCGTGATCGTGATGAAGTTCATCCCGCTCGCCAGCGTCACATGCTGCGAGAAGGTGTGGCTCGCCGAATCGATCGCCAGCGGCTGGCCGTTCACGTTCGCCGTCACCGCCGTGGCGTCCGTGATCGTGCCCGTTACCAGCAGCGACGAATCCGCGCGCACCGTCGCGCTGTCCGGCAACGAGTTGAGCGTCACCACCGGTGCCTGCGTATCGCGAATCACCGTGCGTGTCGAATCTGTGCGGTTGCCGGCGGCATCCACGGCGCTGAAGGCCAGCGTGTTCGGACCTTCCGTCGCGAGAGTGACGCGAGCCGTGAAGCTCGTCTGCCCCGCGGTCCCCGGCGTCACCGACGCCGGCTGTCCATTCACCGTGATCTTCACCGCCGTCTGTTCCACCACCACACCGACCGCGTCGATCTGCGTCTGGCGCGTGATGAGCAGCGGGGCAGGCGCCGTGATCGTGAGCTGCGGCGCCAACGAGTCCGTGGCCATGCCGCAGATGGTCAGGCGCGAGCCCGGTGAGCCCTTCATCTCCACCGTGAGCGTGTTCGTCGCCTGGAAGGTGACCGGGCGCAGGAAGCCGGACACCTGCTGGTTCAGGTCCGACGGCCCGACGATCTCGACGCCGTTCAGCGTCACGCGCGAGCTCGAGTTGCGGCGCGAACCATCGAGCTCGCCGTTCCGGATACACATGAAGGACGGCGGCCGAGCGCCTGCGGGCAGCGTGAAGGTCGCCGTCACGACGACGGGCTTGCCGTTGTCCCGCTCGTACATGCGCGGCCCGAAGACCGTGAACTTGGGGTCGGGCACCGTGAGCAGCGACACACTGAGCGCCGCGTTTGCCGGCCCGGTGAGCGTCGCGACGATGGTATCCGCCGCGCTCACGATGACAGGAACGTCGCGTGTGCCAGTCGCGCCCAGCGCGGCGAAATCCGCCGCGGCGAACACGACGGCGCCATTCAAGAGGATGGAACCGCCCGTCACCCCGGAGGCACTGCCCGCGCCGTTGGTCACGCGCAGCAGGTAGCCGCCACTCGTCGGCGTCGCGACCGTGAACCGCTCGACGAACGTCCCGCTCGTCGCCGAGCCCAGGGACAGGACCTTGGGCCCGAACACCGTCACGGTGTCGCCCGCTGGAAGCTGGACCACCTCGCGGCGAATCACGGCCCGCATGAGCCGGCTCAGCCAGTTCGGCGCGCCGCGCGCCTCGGCGTCCCCTGCGTTGAAGATGAACGCGGCGCCCATTGCGAAGACGGCAATGAGCGGTGCAGCACGCCGCAAGATGCGGCGAGCGCGAGAAGGGACGTGCGACATTGTTGGTGAAGCGTGCGAGGTGGGAGGCTCGGATCACTCGCACGTGCGCTGAACCAGTGTGGTTCAGTGAACCCGTAGACGAACGACTCGCCCTGTCGGCCGCGCTCCCGTGAGGTGCGCGGACAGTATGCGCCGCCGGGCTCTGACAGCGCACGATGAGTGACTATTCACGCTTTGGACTGCAACACTTTGCCTGCGGAGCAGCGCATGTGCGCCAACAATGCCAATTCCGTTAGCTGGCATTGCGAGGAGGACGACATCGTGTTCGGCTCCACGGCCGTCGCTGTAACACGCTTCGCGACACTGACTTGCGCGCGCTGCGGTGCGAAGTGACGCACGTAGTGGCCCCCGCGCTCTTAGAGTGGGGGCCACCGGAAACCAGTTTTCGAACGCAAAGTGGCCCCCACGCAGTAGCGCAGAGGCCGCTTCTAACATACTCGCTGTCAAAGACTTACAAGGAGCGGGCGACCGGACTCGAACCGGCGACGTCCAGCTTGGGAAGCTGAGCGAAACCAATAGGTTGAGTGCCATACACGCTAATTCGGGACTCCAGACGTCCTGCTCACTGCGTTTAGCGCTGAGTAATTAGCGCCTATGGTGCTTCGTTGGCCCCCAGTGGCCCCCAGTCCCTGACAGAAGCGCACGATGCGTCGCGTGTCCAGGTGACGGAACGGTACGAGCATCGCATCTGCGCGCGCTCATCGAACTTTGCTTGCAGACCGACGAGGCCGGGTGGGTGCTTGTCGAGACC
>JANOIJ010000211.1:0-3850 GCA_031407575.1 Gemmatimonadaceae bacterium
GCGGCGCGCCCTGACCGTGGCCGAGCATCAAGTCCTCTACCGCGCTGAGGAACGACGCCTCGCGGCCAAGTGGGAGTTTGAGCAGTTCTTGACCAAGCAACGAGCACGGTTCGCGCAGCGGTTGACTCGGTCGGTGGCACGGATTCAGGACGCGCGATGGTCTGCGATGGAGTCCGACGACATGCAGTTGGCGGAAACACGGAAGTAGGAACAAGGAGAGCAGATGTACGGAGAGAAATCGGCAGGACAGCAGTACGACGCACGGAACGAGGCTTACGACATGCGGCTCGGAGCGAGCACTCACCTAACCAACGAGTGCGGGCCGAGCGTGAATCAGGGCGCAATGACCGGTGGGCTGCGGCGGTCCAATGTGCGCCAGCGCATCGAGCGAACGCTGATGGAGGCGCAGAACACCTACCAGCGGGCGGCGGCGGCACAGCGCGCCAAGGACATCATCGACGCGCATCCCGAGTTCGCGGAACTGCTGGACGCGCTGGACCAGTTCTAAGCAAGAAAAAGGACCGCACGGGAATGCGGCCCAAACCGAGGTGAATGAGATGTCAGCATCCTTGATTCCACAGTCCGTGTCAAATCCCGAGTCCGAGCCGGTGACGGCGGAGTCCATCCGTCGTGCCGTTGAGGACGCGAACACCGAGCGTCAGCGGATCAACCAGGAGGCCGGGACGTCGATCCCGCTGCACCCGATGCCGGAGTTTCATCCGGTTGCGGAGACGCAATCGTGACGCGAAGGGACAACAACGTGACGTCGATCGCGCCCCCGCAACCCGCGTCGGCCGTTGTGCCCGTCCCGCTGCATATTCGGGCGCTGCGCGGCGACATCGCGGAGGACACCTGTTGCGCCTGCAACCATCCGACGATCGATCACGTCGGCGGGTGCGCCTTAGCGATTCGGCGGAATCGGCCGATGCAGACCTCGTGGCCGATGGGCGTCCTCTACGGCGATCCACACCTGGATGTCACGCGGGCGATCACGTTGGTGCTGGAGGACTCGTGCGGGCCGGCGGTGGCGTTGCTGTTCGAGACGTTGGGGAACGACGAGCGGTTGATGCTGGCGCGGCAACTCTCAAGGGTCGCGGTGTCGGCGCATCTCGCGGAACTGGCGAAGTGAGCGCGAACGAGATGCCGAGCGTCGAGACGCCGGACGAAGAATACGCCCGTGAACGGCGGTGGTCGTTCTTCGAGGCCGAATGCCGGGACTTCGCGGAGCTCGAGCCGGATGGCTTTGCGGCTGTCCTGCGGGCTGTGGCGCGGGCGATGAAGGACCAGCGGGAGCTTGTTCGTGGGTGACATCGAGCGCGAGTTCCACGGTCCCGTCATTGTCGCGTCGACCGAGAAGTTCCGGATCGTGCGGGCCGCGAATGGGAACTACGTGACGGAGATTTACGACGAGTGCGATGCGCTCGGGGTCGAACGCTGGCGGGAAGCGCGACTCGGAGACGCCAAGGTCAACACCATCGCGCTCATGTTTCGGGATTACATCATCGCGCAGGCCGTGAGGGCCGAGAAGGAAGCAGCCGAATGAGCCGTAGCAATCCGAGTGAGAACAGCAATCCAAACCCGGCCACGCGCCGTTTTGAGTGGAACGGAGAAAAGGGCACCGTCCGCTACTACGACAAGGTGGCCAAGCAGAACGTCGAGGTGGGATCCGACTTCGCATTCATCCTGCTCGACCAACTCGGGAGCGTCGGCGGCTGGCACGATGTGAGCGACAGCGGCATCTATTCCAACGAGGTGAAGGACACGCGCCAGGAGGCAATGGTCGTCAAAGCGTTTAAAGGCGGCACGCTGGCGGAAGGCATCTACCAGAGCATCAAGGATCGCATCGGGTCGATTGGCGGGCAGTTTGTCGCCAAGCTCTACATCGCATTCAAGCACGAGGGGGCGCTGGCGATCGGGACACTGGCGTTCAAGGGGGCGACACTCGGCGCGTGGATGGAGTTCACGAAGGCGAATCGCGCCGACCTCTACAAGAAAGCGATTCGTATCCACGGCTTCACGGAAGGCAAGAAGGGCCGTATTACGTTCCGCGTGCCGGTGTTGACCTTAAAGGACATCGATCCTACGACGGACGCGCAAGCTGTGGCGCTCGACCGAGAACTGCAAACGTTCTTCGACGGCTACTTCAAGCGGACGAAGCGCGATCAAGTCGAGGAACCGCCGTCGCACGAAGGCGCCTTCGACGAGGACGACGACTCACAACTTGACGATCAGTACGCGGACACGGCGCGCATTAATGAACTGGCCGACGACGACATCCCGTTTTAGGCCATGAGCACACCGACTGTCCGCGAGCTCGTGAAGGCGATCCAGATGGAGATGCGATCCTGCGTGGACATCACGTCGGATCGTGCCTCCGAGATGCTGAACCAGGCGACGGCGCTCCTCGGCAACTGCAACGACGAGTTGCGCGTAGCCGACCAAGCCTACAAGCAGATCTACCTGCACTGCCTGCGGACGGCGGAGAAAGCCAACCGCGCCAAGATCGAAGCGGAGACGAGTCCGCAGTATGCGCGGTGGCAGGAAGCGCGGGACACGCGGGAACTGACGAAAGAGATGCTGATTTCGCTCCGGGCGTACATCCGCAACAAGGGCGAAGAGATGCGCCTGAGCAGGTAGGGACAATGAACGACCACGAGATCGCACACGCCATGCTGACCTACGGCGGGAGCTTCGTCCAGGCGTTGGGCCGAGCGTTCCTTGCCGCAGATGCGGAGAACCGCGAGACGTTGCGGAACGCCTATCCCGAGCTGGTCATGGAATACGGGCGGATCGCGCAGATGAAGGCCGAACAGGCGGCGAAGGGCTGACGTGGCCTACCCCTTGGTCCCCCAACTGAAACCGGAAGCGCGCGTAGTCGCCAAGATCAACCGCCGCCGATTGAAGGCCCGTATGGACGTCAAAGACAAGGAAGCTGTTCGCGCTCGCGATAAAGAGTCCTGCCGCGTCTGTGGGAAGCGCACCAGGGACGTTCACGAGCGGCTGTTCAAGTCGCTTGGTGGTGCAGCGAGTCTCTACAACAGTATGTGCGCCTGCCGGACCTGTCATCCATTTCTCCAGGAGCACGGGATCAAGGTGTTAGGCCAGCACTGTTCACGCCCGCTGGTGTTTCAGATGAGTCATGCGGTGGCCAAGATGATTTTTGGATCGCGGGCGTTGCCGAACCATTGCGAGTTGGTGGAGGTGAAGAAGTGAAAATTCGCGTCTCGTTGAAGAACCCAGACTCCATGCACGACGCCGTCTCGGATGCCGTGCGGGAGGACACCCAGTCAATCGCCGGTATCAGCGAGGCCGAGCGTGTCGGTATCTCGCGTGACCGCGCCGATGAGATTCAGGGCGACATCACCAAGCGGTGGATGCCCTACGGCGAATACCTGCTCGTGGAGTTCGACACCGAAACCTGGACGGCCACGGTGCTGCCGGCGAGTGCGCACAAATGACACCACGAGCCCAAGCCGATGGCGATCCCGGCGGCGGGGATCACGCCCCGTTGATCGAACAGATCGAATCGTGGGCGCGGCAACTGGACGCCGCGACCGATCTGGAGTACGTGACGGACACGACAGCCCATGCACGGGTGATCCGAGAGATGCGGCAGGTGGCTGCGGATCTCGCACGGGAAGACGACGTGTCTCGCGCGAGGCGAACCGCATACCCGGAGGCTACATGAAGCGTGACGACGTTCAGAAAGCCATCGCGCTGTTGAAGCAGTCTCAGCCAACGTTCACGTTCACGAAGAACGACGGCTCGGTTGTGCAGACATTCACCAGCGATACCAAGGACCGCTGCGATGCACGGGATCTGCTCCTCGCGTTCATTGCCGAGCGCTTGG
>JANOIJ010000161.1:0-12271 GCA_031407575.1 Gemmatimonadaceae bacterium
CGCAAGGGACTGCGCAATGCGCCGTACTACGAGGAGGAGTACGAGCTGACGTCGCCGCCGGCGGTGATCAACGGGATGATCGTCACCGGCTCCGCCATCGCCGACAACGGCCGCACGAACGCGGCAAGCGGCGAAGTGCGGGCGTACGACGCCCGCACCGGTGCGCTGCGCTGGAGCTGGGATCCCGTGCCGCGCGATCCCACAGATCCAGCGTGGGATAGTTGGCGCGGCGCGATGGCGCACACCACCGGTGCGGCCAACGCATGGTCCGTCATCGCGGCGGATTCCGCCCGCGACATGGTGTTCGTCCCCACCGGAAGCCCGAGTCCCGACTACTACGGTGGCGAGCGCATTGGCGACAATCGCTACGCGAATTCGATCGTCGCCATCCGTGCGTCCACCGGCAAGGTGGTGTGGCACTTCCAGGCGGTCCATCACGACCTCTGGGACTACGACGTTGCGTCGCCTCCCGCACTCGTGTCGCTCGTGCGCGATGGCAAGCGCGTCGACGTCGTGCTCCAGGCCACCAAGACCGGCCAACTGTTCGTGCTCGATCGCGACACCGGGAAGCCGGTGTTCCCCGTCGAGGAGCGCCCCGTGCCGGCCAGCCTGATCTACGGCGAACGCGCGTCGCGCACGCAGCCGTTCAACACCGTCATTCCCGCACTGAGCCCGCAGTGGATCGACACGTCGAAGATCGTCGGCACCACGCCGGCATCGCGCGAGGTGTGCCTCGCACAGATTCGGCAGATGCGATACGAAGGCCCGTTCACACCGCCCAGCCTTCAGGGCACACTCGTCGTACCATCCAACATCGGCGGCGCACACTGGGGCGGACTCACCTTCGACCCGTCGCGGCAGATCGCGGTGGTTCCGGTGAACACCCTCGCGGCATTCGTGCAGCTCATCCGCCTCGACGAACTGGACACCGCGCAAGTCCGCACCAACCGATCGCGGCTCGGCGACCAGTACACGCGGATGCACGGCACGCCCTACGTCATGCGGCGGCGGATCCTGTTGTCGACGGACCGTCTACCATGTTCGCCTCCACCGTACGGGTCACTCGTCGCCATCGACCTGACGACGGGCGCAAAGGCGTGGGACGTGCCGCTGGGCGACCTCGCCGGCCTGATGCCGGGCGCTCCGCCGTCGAACCCGCCACTCGGCCTTCCGAATCTCGGCGGCCCGATTGCCACCGCGGGCGGCGTGGTGTTCATCGGCGCGACGCTCGATCATGTGCTCCGTGCGTTCGACACCGCGACCGGACGCGAGCTCTGGAAGGGGCCACTGCCGGGCGGCGCGCGTGCGACACCGATGACGTACGCGCACAACGGGCGGCAGTACGTGGTTGTCGCGGTGGGAGGGGGCGAAGATTGGGGAAAAGGTGACTACGTGGTCGCTTTCGCACTGCCGCGGTAGCAGCTCCGAGAGTCGTGGGTAGACGTTCAGAATCGGCGCGACGACGAACGCCGGCAGCGCCGTCATGATCGGCCATATTGCGAGCGACAGAAGAAGCAGGAGGGAATGTCAGTCCGATGAGACAGGCCATGAATGAACGCTTGCCACGACCGCAAGGCCGAAGGCTCCCGGGCATAGCACGGCCCGCACCGCGGGAGTCTTCATTCGAGAACTTCGATCTCTTGAAAGCGTGGAGATGCGATGCTCGAACGCGAACCCCCGGGTCCCTTGAGATGCATGTCGAAAAAAGTGTGAACGCAGTACGCCGTCACGGCAAGCTGTCGGCGTCCGTCGAGACCGAGCTTCCCCAACATGCGGAGCACCCCCCGCACGACACCGCTCTTCAGGAGGGCCCCGTCATCACTGAAGGTGAAGTGGAACGCACCGCGAATCGCGACGCGTAGCCTCCGGTCCGGCGGTATGCGATCATAGATGGACTGGATGTCGCTCCTGATCTGTGCGCTCGTCGAGTCGGACGCGTCGCCGTGGTCGCTCAGGAGGAATAGGAACGGTTGACTGAGGCCTGCCTGGATCACGCTGCCGTGCGGGGCGCCATCGATGTCGATGCCTGCCTTGCACCGCGAGTCCTCGTGGCAGAACTGCGCGGCCACAGCCCCACCGAGCGAGTGACCGAACACTCCTACGCGCGTCGTGTCGATCCGGCCAGTGAACTTTCCCGACGAGTCGGACGTGTTGAGCCGAGCCAGGCGATCGAGGACGAACGCGATGTCGCCGGTCCATGCAGTCATCACCCTGCTCACACACCGCTCCATCTGGCTCCGGTCCGGAACCAGACACACTTCCGGGTTGTTCTGCTCCGTCCTTCTCATCATACGGCCGTCTGGGAACACGACGCGTCCCGTGCGATACGGAGCATCGAAGCCCACCACGACGTACCCGTGACTGGCCAGGTCCTCGGCGAGCGTGGAGTAGGTGAGGACCGGGGCAGAAGCTCCCGCTCTCATGATCACCACCGGATACGATGGCTGTTGTGGTGACACTTCGGGGTCACGAGCGCTGTGCCCGTGGACGTTCGACACGTCTCGCGTCAGAAGCGTCCAGATGTTCGCACCTCCGGAGGCCTCAGCCTTCGGTCGCAATCGCGCCGGCAGGTAGTCATCCATCTCGACTGATTGTCCGGCCACCGACGGGTACCAGATCCAGACGAGCAGTTCGCGCTTCGTTCCGGGAATCGGTGCCAGGGTGTCCAAGGCAAGAGAGTCGGTCCAATGCTGGATCACGCGGCCGACCGCGAAGGACCCCGTAGGTGTCGGGAGTGTGATCTCGGACCGGTGCTCGAGCCAGAGGAACCCGAACAACGCCGCGATCCCGACAGCTCCCAGCATTGTCAATGCGGCGAAGCCCCTGACTATGCGATTTGGTGACCGGGCGTTGGGCATTTGAAGCGCCCGAGGCGCAGTAAGAGAGATGGGAGCCGAATCTGTCAAAGTACTTTATGACACAGAGTCGACCGTGTCAAGAGGACGAGGAGTTGTTCTCGCGTGGTGCGGATCCTTCGCTGCGCTCAGGACGACAAAACGTCACCGTGCATCCAGCACGCGGGTGGTGACGCGCACGATCGCGCCGAACCCGAAAATCCTGCACGGTCCTCGATGGCGCTCAGTGTGTCACGGCGTCCGCCGGTCGAGAGGTATCCAACACCAACTCTGATGGGACCGGTTCCACCGTCATTGCTGGCGTCCCGGGCAGGCAGCCGGACCTGGACTGGGATACGCCCGGCGGGCGCGTGATGGACAACACGGGTAGGAGCATCACGGTGCTGGTGCCGCGATCGCCAGCGGGGCTCTGCGCGCCAACTGTTGCACGGGAGCGACCCCATCTTCACGCACGGGGGCGCGAGATCGTGAGCCGAGCTACCGCACTGCCGCCGACCGCTGCAACATCCACCCGTACAACCAGACGATCACCCCAACGAAGCCAAGCATCCCGAGCCACGGCGCGAGCACAAAGCCCTCGGCGACGAGTCCGATCGGTGCGTCGCTCGACAGGGCGACGATGAGCCCCGCATTCAACACGCCCCACAAGCTCTCGCCGACGATCAACCCCGACGCCACGAGCGTCCCGAGTCGCTCGGCGCGACCGGGATTCGACATCGAGCGAGCGCGCTTGTCGTACCACGTGGAGATCACCGCACCGATGATCACGGCGAACGTCGCCGACATCGGGAGATAGATCCCAATGCCGACAGCGAGCGGCGGGATGCGCAGCTTCTTCCAGGACCCAAGTAGCAAGTCCAACAGGATCAGCCCGACGCCGACCAGCGCACCGATGCCGATCATCGTCCACTCGAGGCTGCCGCCGATCACGCCTTGGGCGAGTGCAGCAATGAGCGTCGCTTGCGGTGCCGGCAGTGGATTCGGTGCCACGACGCCGATGTTCGGGGCGCCAGCGAATCCGTAGGCCTTGGCGAGCAGGTTGAGCACCGGCGGAATCACGGCCGCGCCGGCGGCGACGCCGACGATGAGCGCAATCTGCTGTCGCCTCGGAGACGCACCGACCAGTTGGCCCGTTTTCAGGTCCTGGAGGTTGTCGTTCGAGATCGTCGCGCACGCAAAGACGATCGCCGTCACGAAGAGCGCGAATGCGACGAGTGCGGGTCGCGTCTCCGGCGTCGGTGCCACGGCGAGGATGATCGTCGACGCGCAGATCACGATCGACAGGATGCCGACGCCCGAGATTGGGCTGTTCGACGCGCCAATGAGCCCCGCCATGTAGCCGCAGACGCCGGCGATGAGAAAGCCGACGAGCAGCACGAACGGCACGGCGATGAGTGTGAGCGTCACCGCACTCGGGGCGAGCGACGGAACCGACTTCGCGAAGGTGAATGCCAGCCATCCGCTGATGGCGAGACACACCACGGTGAGCGCGTAGATCCATATCGGCTCGAGGTCGCGGTCGGTCTCGTCTCCTGTCGCCACGGCGCGCGACGCGGCAAGGGTGCTCACGAGTCCAGCGACAACGGGCTTTGCGAGCTTGGCCAGCGTATAGATGGAAGCAACCGCGATCGCGCCGGCGCCGATGAAGCGCACCTGCGTGCGCCAGATGCCCATCGTATGGGCCGCGAGCGTCGCACCGTCGGGCATTGGCTGCATCGACGTCAGCCACGGCACGGCAATCACCCACGCGATCACTTGTCCCACGAGCATCGCCATGCCTACCGACAGGCCGACGAGATGCCCCGCGCCGAGGAGTGCGAGCGACCACGCGATCTGGTATCCGCTCGATGCCGCACCGCCGAGGCGGAAGACACCGGCGATTTCTGTCGCGGCAATGCGTGTTGCGCCCAGGATAGCGAGTGACGCCGACGCAGCGGTGCCGAGCATGACGGCGGTGAGGCCTTCTCGCGCTTCGCCTGTTTCATCCTTCGCTTCGCCTCGCACACCCGATCCAACCCTGAGCACCTCTGCAGCAGCGACGCCTTCGGGGTATGGCAGGTCGGACGTCGTGACGAGTGCGCGCCGCAGTGGAATCGTGAACAGCACGCCGAGCACGCCACCGCTGACGCAGATGAGAAACGATTGCCAGAAGGGAAAGCCCACCCACCATCCGACGATCACGAGGCCCGGCAACACGAAAATGATTGCCGACAGCGTGCCGGCCGCGGACGCCACCGTCTGGACGATGTTGTTCTCGAGGATCGACGAGTTCTTCACGGTGCTCAGAATCGCCATGGAGATCACCGCCGCGGGGATCGATGAGGCGAACGTCCATCCGACCTTGAGGCCGAGGTAGACGTTGGCGGCGGTGAAGACGGTCGTGAGCAGGACGCCGAGGAGCAGGCCGCGGAGGGTGAGTTCTTTGGGTTTCATGGGGGCCAATCATACACCGGGCGGGAGGGCGCGACGAGTGTGATGATGGGCGCGCGAGAGATGGATCGCGAGCAAGCGCAGCGTTCGCACTGCTTCGCCGTCAACGTGAAAGCGGCCCGGGTTCGGATGAACCCGGGCCGCTTTTTCGTGATTCGTGAAGCCGAGACTACTTCGCCGCGCGGCGCCGACGACGAAGGAATGCGATGCCTGCGAGGCCCGGCGCGAGCAGCGCGAGCGTGGCCGGCTCCGGCGTCGCGACAACCGACGTCGCGTCCATCTCACCAGCCCAGTAGTTGTACCCCTGGATCCCCGCGACGTTGAACGTCTGGAGCTGGTTGCCAGAAAGGTCATACTGGTACAGGTCGCCCGATCCGTTCTGTGCAAACCAGAGGGAATTCGTTGACTGCTCATACGCGAGAGCGCCTGCGCTCCTCACGTTGGTCGCGTACGTGTTGAGCAGGGCTCCCGCGGTGGTCATCTGATACAGAAAGCCGCTGAAGTCCACCGCGTACACGCTTCCGTTCGAGATCGCGTACGTCACGCCGCTGGTGCCGAGCTGGCTGATCTGCACGAGGCCACCAAACTGCATGTCGCCCTTGAAGATGCCGTCGCCGCCGCAGCAACGCGCCGCGTATGTGTTGGTCCCGTCTGTACCGCCGTCGAGCAGCTGGTCGAGATTCTGGCTGCCGTTGGTGAACGTGTTACCAGTGGGGTTCCCGTTCGCATCGTACTCGACCGCGTCGCTGCCGGAACGGTTCAAGGTGAGGAAGTTCCCACCGCTGAAGCGGAGCGGATAGAGCGGGTAGTTTGCTGCGTAGTTCAGCGTGTACGACGAGAGCACGCTGCCACCCTGCACGATAAAGCCAATTTGGCTGTCGCCATCGTGGATGTAGTACTTGGTGGCCTGCGCGCCAGCCGATGTGGCGCTGACCGTCATCGCTGCGGCAATCAGAAATCGTTTCAGCATTGTCGAGAGTGGTGTGGGGAGCCTGCGGCATCGCAACTCGTCCGGACCCCTGCGGCACGCGCAGACGCTCGGCGAGCGCTTCTAACGCAAAGCCGGGTCCGCTTCATTGGTCTGGCCCTAACGCATTGTGAAAACTGACGTTACGAGCGGACGGTCACCAGGCGTTGCACAGGCGGGTGCAAACATTCCACCGCAGAGTGTTGCGTCAGGCCCACACCTCGCGCGGACCTTTGCTTGGTGCGGGTGCTAGGGCGTCACGCGCCGGCGCTGCCCCGATGACCGAGGGCCGATCAACCACTGTCGAGCGTCTTCCTGGGTGACGTTGCCGCCGCAGAGCGGAATGCCCACCCGCGTCCCACGCCAGCGGGGTGCGTGCTGCAGCATGGCGGCGAGTCCCACCACGCCGGCCGGCTCCACCACCAAGCCGAGGTGGCCGTGCACCAGCCGCATGGCGCGCACGATGGACGTGTCGCTCACCTCGACGACGTCATCTACCGTGTCGCGCATGCAGTCAACCGCATACGTCACTGGCTCGCGCACGGCGATGCCGTCAGCGATGGTTTCTGCGGTCTCGGTGGCCACCGGTTCCTTCGCCACGAACGACAGGTGCATCGACGGAGCACGCTCGGCCACCACGCCAACGACGCGCGTGCCAGACTCCCGCTGGCGGCACCACGCGCCGATTCCGGTAGCGAGCGCGCCATTCCCCAACGGGATGAGGAGCGTTTCCGGCATGGTTCCAGCCTCGCTCATCTCCAGTGCAATGGTGCCGGCACCTTCCGCGATCTCGGCAATCGCGCCGTCCTCGACGTAGAAGGCGTCCGTCTGCGCGGCGTAGCGGCGTGCCGCGACCTTTGCCGCGTCGAAGTCCGCGCCGAACAGCCGCACCTCCGCACCAAGCGCGCGCATGGCGGACACCTTCATCGGATTGGCGACCTTCGCTGCGAAAACGATCACTGTGCGGTCGTGCCGGCGCGCGGCGCGTGCGAGGCCCTGGCCGAAGTTGCCCGCCGATGCGCAGACGAGCTTTCGATGATCGCGCATCTGCGCGAGGAGCAGCTCCGTGCCGCGCCCCTTGAACGACCGGATGGGGTTGAGCGTCTCCACCTTGAGAAACAATTCGGCCTCGAGCGCGCGGTCGAGCGACGTCCCGGCGAGCAGGGGAGAGCGCAGGAACACGGGATCGATGACCGCCATGGCCGCGGCGATGTTGTCACACGAAAGTGGGCGCAAGGTCGCGGGCCGCAGAGGTGGTTGAGTGAGGCTGCCTCGTGGTAAGCTGACGTGCAGCCGGGACCGAGTGAAGGGTAGTGGCGCCGCCGCGACAGATAGGCCGCGTCCGCGCAACACTCCGCGCTGTATCGCGCCACACAAAAGAATGGCTATTGCCGTAACACGTTGTCACATAGCAACTTGACGGCAGCGATGAGGGGGCAATATACACGACCGCGGGATGGCGTTCGTCTTGCTTTGAGACCGCATCGTTGGTGCTGGACGTCGTTACCCTCCCTCTCGCCCTCCTGTCCCATGCGCCTCTCCCGACTCGTCGCCGTGCTGTCCGCGGCATCGCTCGTCTCTCTCGCCCCCGCCGACCTGTCTGCGCAGACCTGGACGGACTGGACGTCGACCGGGCCCGGGGTGTTCAACGGGACGTTGTTCAGCAATGCCGTCACGTTCACGGGCGCCTACTCCGGCGGCCAGCTGAGCAATGCCGGAACCGACTACTGGTCACCGACCGGCGCGTACACGCAGGGCGGTCTTATCGCGCCCAATGCCGGTGGCAACGTCGGTTTCATCCAGTTCATTTCACCCACATCAGGCACGTTCACGTTCGCGTCGCCGGTCACCAACGTGTTCGTCGCACTCATCAGCGTCGGGCAGCCGCGCTTGGCCATCACCTACACGTTTGACCAGTCGTTCACCGTGGTGTCGAACAACAACACGTCCTGCGCCTTCTGGGGATGCGGCTCGTACACCACGGGCGTCAACAGCATCATCGGCAATGAGTTCAGCGGCACGCTGGCATTCACCGGCCCCGTTTCTTCGCTCTCGTTCACGACGTCGCCCAGCGAGAACTGGCACGGCATCACGGTGGGTGCGGAGTCTGTGGCCGTCACGGCCACGCCGGAGCCAGCCAGCATCCTGCTCATGGGCACGGGCCTCCTCTTCGCCGGATTCGCGGCGCGTCGCCGCGCTCGGCAGTCGTAGTATCGCAGCTCAGCTGGCCACGAGCACAAGAGGCTCCGCGCTCCCGCGCGGAGCCTTTTTGCGCGGCCTGTTACGTTTCGCCCCATGACGAAGACTTTCCAGAATTTCATCGCCGGCCAGTGGACCGCGCCCGAGTCGGGAGCATACTTCGAGAACCGAAACCCCGCCGACACCCGCGACCACATCGGCAACTTTCCGCTCTCCAACTCGCATGACGTCGACGCCGCGGTGAAGTCCGCACAGCGCGGTTTTGCGGTGTGGCGCGCCACGCCCGCGCCCGCCCGCGGCGACGTCCTGCGCCGAGTGGGCGACCTCATGGTCCAGCGGAAGGAGGAGATCGCCGACCTCATGACGCGCGAGATGGGCAAGCCGCTCACCGAAACCCGCGGCGACGTCCAGGAGGGCATCGACACGGCGTACTACGCGGCGACGATGGGTCGCCAGCTCTCCGGCCGCACGGTGCCCAGCGAGCTCGCGAACAAGTGGGCGATGAGCTTCCGCCGCCCCATCGGCGTGGCGGGCATCATCGCACCGTTCAACTTTCCACTCGCCATTCCGACATGGAAGATGTTTCCCGCACTGGTGTGCGGGAACGCGTGCGTCTTCAAGCCCAGCGAGGACGTGCCGCACACCGGCCACGTGCTCGTGGAGATCATGCTCGAGGCGGGTCTGCCGCCCGAGGTCATCCAGCTCGTCCACGGACTCGGCGCCGATGTCGGCGCGCCCATCGTGGCGCATCCGGACGTCGCGGTGGTGTCCTTCACGGGGTCGACGCAGACGGGGAGTCTCGTCGGCGAGACGTGTGGACGCATGCACAAGCGTCTCTCGCTCGAGATGGGCGGCAAGAACGCGATGATCGTGCTGGACGACGCGGACCTCGACCTGGCGCTGGATGGCGTGGTCTGGGGCGCCTTTGGCACCACGGGACAGCGCTGCACGGCGACCAGTCGCCTCATCCTTCAGAAGGGTGTGCACGACAATTTCCTCGGTCGCCTCATCGATCGTGCGCGCGCCATGACGCTCGGCGACGGGCGGAAGAAGGGCACCGACGTTGGCCCGCTGATCCACGAGAATTCGCGTCAGAAGGTGGAGCGCTACATCGACATCGGGCAGAGCGACGGCGCGGACCTGCTGTGCGGGGGTCGCATTCCGGAGGGCAAGCAGTACGCGCACGGCTTCTTCTTCGAGCCCACGGTGTTCGCGCGGGTGGAGGCGGGCATGCGCATCGAGCAGGAAGAGATCTTCGGACCGGTGCTGAGCGTCATCCGCGTGAGCGACGCCGATGAGGCGTTTCGCGTCAACAACGGTGTGAAGTACGGGCTCTCGTCGTCACTCTACACGCGCGACGTGAACCTCGCCTTCCGCGCGTTCAACGAGCTGGACAACGGTATCACGTACATCAACGCCCCGACCATCGGTGCCGAGGCACACCTCCCGTTCGGGGGGGTAAAGCAGACGGGCAACGGCCACCGCGAAGGGGGCTGGGAAGTCTACGAGTTCTATTCGGAGACGAAGGTTGGGTACTGTGACTTTTCAGGTGCGCTCCAGCGCGCGCAGATCGACAACTACCTGGGCACGCCCGACTAGCACTCGCCTTGCTGGTCCCCGGGGTGAGGGCTTTATTGCATCATAGACATGTCTGAAGCACCAGAAGCCATTCTTCCGCCGCGCATGATCACCCCCGAGCGCAAGCTCGAGGCGCTTCAGCACGTCAACAAGCGGCGCGCAAGCTTCAGCTTTTTCTGGGAGTGGGCGAAGATCTTCACCGTCTCGGTTGCGCTCTTTTTCGCGCTGCGGACGTTCGTGGTGGAGGCATTCAAGATCCCGAGCGGCAGCATGGAAGGCACGCTCCTGGTGGGCGACTTCCTGCTCGTGAACAAGCTCGTCTACGGCGCTGAGGTGCCCATGACGGGGCGCCGCCTGCCAGCGGTACGTGAGCCCAAGCGCGGCGACGTCATCGTCTTCGAGTTTCCGCGCGACCACAGCAAGAACTACGTGAAGCGGCTCGTCGGCATGCCTGGCGACACCCTCGCCATGCGCGATGCGGTGCTCATCCGAAACGGCGTGGCGCTGGCCGAGCCCTACGTGAAGCACATGGATCCCGACGCTGATCCGGTGTGGGAAGAGTTTCGCTGGCAGAACGATTTTCTCGTGAGGACGGCGGGCGCTGCGCCGGCGTATCATCCGTCTCGTAACAATTGGGGACCGTTGGTCGTCCCTGAGAGACAGTACTTCGTGCTCGGTGACAATCGCGACAACTCGCAGGACAGCCGCTACTGGGGATTCGTGCCGGATTCGTTGCTGCGGGGCAGACCCGAGCTCGTGTACTTCAGCTTCTCTCCTGATTCGTCCGACTTCGCCTGGCTGACGCATGTACGCTGGATGCGCCTCGGCGAGCGTGTGCATTGATGCCGATCGCTAACTGACCGCTGTCGGTCTTTCTTCCTCCCGCCCTTACGTGTCCCTCTCAGGCGGGGGCCGCCGTTCCCCGGAATCGCCAGCATGGCCACCACTCCGAACAGCAAGAAGTCTTCGTTCGAAGAGGGATCGCTCGACCAATACCTGCGGGACATCAGCATCTACCCCCTCATCACGCGTGAGGATGAGGTAGCGCTGGCGCAGAAGATCCACGTCGGCGACCAGGAAGCGCTGGACAAGCTGGTGCGCTCCAACCTGCGCTTCGTCGTCAGCGTTGCGAAGAAGTACCAGAATCAGGGCGTGTCGCTCTCCGACCTGATCAACGAAGGCAACCTCGGCCTCATTCGCGCGGCGCACAAGTTCGACGAGACGAAGGGGATCAAGTTCATCTCGTATGCCGTGTGGTGGATCCGCCAGGCCATCCTCCAGGCGCTCGCGGAGCAGAGCCGCATCGTGCGCGTGCCCCTGAATCGTGCCGGTACGCTCCATCGCATCGGCAAGCGCGCCAGCTTCCTGCTTCAGGAACTGGGACGCGAGGCGACACACGCCGAGATCGCCGAGGGGATGGACATCACGGAAGAGGAAGTCGCGAAGACGATGTCGATCTCGCAGACGCACCTCTCGCTGGACGCCCCCATGACGCCGGGCGAGGACAACAAGCTCCTCGACTACCTGCCCGACAATCTCAATCCCACGCCGGACGAGCTCACCTTCGAGAAGGCGCTCACGGAGTCGATCGAGGAAGCGCTGGCGCACCTCAAGGAGCGCGAGTCGAAGATCCTGCGGCTGTACTTCGGCCTGGACGGCGAAGAGCCGATGACGCTCGAGCAGATTGGGTCGCTACTCGGCATCACGAGAGAGCGGGTGCGGCAGATCAAGGAAAAGGCGTTGTCTCGGTTGCGCCACGTCTCTCGCGCGCGCGCGCTCGAGTCGTATCTCGGGTAGTTTCTCGCAACGGCGTTTGACGTTGGTCGGGCGCGCGCATTCCTTCCGACGGCGGGACTTCGCGAAGACGCTCGGGCCGAAGCGGCCCGAGCACGCTCAGACGCCGGCTCCGCGAACGCCCGCGCCCTCTGACGACCTGCGGGGTACCCTGCCCTTCACCAGTGGGGTGGGAAGGATCATGGTGCGTCCCTACGTACCCATGGCCTTGAAGATCACGCGCTTCGGGCGCTGGCCATCCCACTCGCCGTAGAACACGCGCTGCCACGGACCGAGGTCGAGCGCACCCTTCGTGACCGGGACGATCACCTCGTGGCCCATCACCAGTGCGCGCAGGTGCGCGGCAGCGTTGTCCTCGCCGGTTCCGCTGTTGTGGCGATAGACGCCCGGATTCCACGGCGCGATGCGCGTCTCGAGCCAGTCGAGGATGTCGGCCCACAGTCCGGGC